>JANYBF010000183.1 GCA_025360895.1 Verrucomicrobiota bacterium | reverse complement strand
TTTACCTTTTTTTACAACTAATGAAAACATCCGAACGTCCGGGCGCATTCCCGGTCAACTGAATTGAACATGGAAATCATCGTTTACATCCTGCTGGTTATTACATCGGTCGTGGGGCTGACCTTCATTGTCGAACGCGGGCTGGCCCTGCGCTGGAAAAAAGTAGTACCGCCGGAAGTGGAGTCCGCCATCGCCGCCTGCCAGTCGCGGGACGATGTGGCGATGCTTAATCGGGTATGTCAGCAACATGCGTCGCCGCTGGGGCGGTTGCTGTTGCTGGCGATCAGTCGCCTGGACTGGCCCAAGGAGGAAAACGTAGACGCGTTGCAGACCCGCGCCCGCCACGAAATTGTCCGGCTGGAACGCGGTCTGGTGGTCTTGGAAATCATCGTGGGCATCGCGCCATTGCTGGGATTGGTGGGCACGATCATTGGCATGATGACCACGTTTGAAAACGTCGGCCAGGCGGGGCTGAGCGACGCTTCCAAACTGGCCAGCGGCATCGCACTGATTCTCAAAGCTACGCTCATCGGTTTGCTTATTGCCATCCCCGCGCTGATCTCATGGACTTACTACTCCAAGAAGGTCGAAATGCTGGCCGTGGAAATGGAAACCCTCTGCGACGAATTCGTGCGCCGGCAGTATCGGGAGGAGAAGAAGTAAGTGCGCTTTTCCATCCGTAAACGCCGCTCCACGCCCACGATCATCATCGTGGCACTGATTGACGTGTTGATCGTGCTGCTGATTTTTCTGATGGTGACGACCACGTTCCGGCAACAGCCCGCACTAAAACTCGCGTTGCCTGAATCCACCCAGGCCCAGAAGACCGGCGCCAGCGAGGACCTGCCCCTGATCGTGAGTATTGATGTCCAAGGCAACTTGCGGCTGGGCGGTGAAGGTCAGGAAATCGTTGTGACGGGCGAGACCCTCCGCGCCGAACTCCTATCGCGGGTGAAAGCCAACCCCGAACTCAAACTCGCGATCCGCGCGGATACCAAAGCCCCATTCGGTCAAATTGTGAAAGTAATGGATGCCGCCAAGGAAGCGAAGGTGAAGATTGTCAACGCGTTCATGAAGGAAGTCGGGAAGCCGTAAGCCGGGAATTTACAACCCGAGTCGCCTAACCTCCCGAAAAGCTCCAACTTTGGTTTGTCTTCCCCCAGCAGTTGGAAGCGTGGGGTTATTTTGCCACGATCAGACGACAATCACCTCGGATTCGGTCAGGGTGATTTGTCTTTCAGCGGAGAAAAATTTCCCCCTTCACAGCACGCAACGAAACCTTCGGTTACCGATTTTAACTCTTCCCAGCGGCCTCGGATATTTTTGGCTTCCTTGGGGGTGATCTGATTATCCGCCGCCGCCCCGGCAATAACGGCGAGCAAGTCCGCGAATTCCTGAACGATTTCGTTGGTGGCTGGGATCAGGTAATCAGGGTGCGGTTGATGGTGTTTGGGATTGCGGATGAAAAAACCCCCGGCCCGCTCACAAATCCATTGCACGAGGCGGCGGTCGCCGGTGCTGCGAATGAGCCCTTCGATACGGTCGAGCGGGTTGATGGTGCCGCTGCCGTCGCCTTCGTCTGGTTCGGCCCACTTGTACAGCATGGAAAGCGAGAGGCCGAGGTCGGCGGCAACTTGTTTGACGCTGGATTTCTGGAGGACTTCGCGTAGCAGTTCGTGGGATTGCATGGGCGCACAATGCGAAAATGCAGGTGGTATTTCAATCACGAATCACACTCGTCCATCGCCAAATCGAGCGTGCCTGGAGGTGACGATTGGTGCGCCCACCGGATTATCGCCTTTACTCTGTTTCCGCAACTTCGCAGAATGAAAACGTGATAGTTTTATCCGGCACCGGCCGGATCGGGAGCGAAACTCCGCAACCCGATTCCGACATTCAACCCTGGCCCGAATTTGAGGCCGCCCTCCGGCGGTCGCAGGATTATTTGTTGAGCATTCAAAATCCGGAAGGTTTCTGGGTCGGCGAATTGATGGTGGATTCCACGCTGGTGTCCGACACGGTCGCGTATCATCACTGGAACGGGAAGGTGGATCGGGAATGGCAGCGCAAAGCGGTTAATCACATCCTGGGGATGCAGTTGGCAGACGGTGGCTGGAACATCTACCACGGCGGTCCGGCAGAGGTGAATGCGACCGTGAAGGCTTACCTGGCTCTGAAACTGGCGGGGGTGCCCGCGACCGACCCCCGGATGTTGAAGGCGCGCGAAATGGCGGTGAGCCTGGGCGGCGTGCCGCGGATGAACACGTTTTCCAAGCTGTACCTGGCGCTGATCGGCTTGTTCCCATGGAAGTACGTGCCGACGATTCCATGCGAGGTGCTGCTCATCGGCAAATGGTTTCACGTCAATTTCTGGGAGATGAGCAACTGGTCGCGCGCGATGCTCGTACCGCTGGCCATCATCAACCATTTCAAACCCACGCGCGCGCTCAAGAACAACGTCAATCTGGACGAGCTTTATCCGGCCGGTATGCACGAGCGCGATCTCGCCTTGCCCCCGGACCCCGACAAAGTTTCCATACGGAACTTTTTTTTGTGGCTGGATCGGTTGCACAAGTTTGCCGAAGTGTTCGCGCAGAACGGGATTCACCCGTTCCGAAAGCGCGCGTTGCGGAAGTGCGAGAATTGGATGCTGGAGCGGTTTGAAGGCAGCGATGGGCTGGCGGCCATTTTTCCGGCGATGCTCAACGCCCTGATTGCGCTCAAGGCGCTGGGTTATCCGGAGGATCATCCTCAGGTCAAACGCGCGGCGTACGAGTTGAAGAAGCTCGAACACGAAACCGAAGACACGGTGCGCATTGAGCCGTGCTTCTCGCCGGTTTGGGATACCGCCATCGTGGCGATGTGCCTGCGCGAATCGGGTGTGCCGGCCAATCATCCAAAGCTGAAGCGCTGCGCGGAGTGGCTGATGGAAAAGGAGATTCGTTTTCGCGGTGACTGGCAGTACAAGAATCCCGTCAACGTCGAGCCGAGTGGCTGGGTGTTTGAGTACAATAACAAGTGGAATCCGGACGTGGACGACACGGCCATGGTGCTGCTCGCGTTGCGACAAATCCCGACGGACAACCCGACCCGTCGCAATGAGTGTCTTCAGCGGGGGCTGAATTGGCTGATGGCTTTTCAGTGCAAGGACGGCGGTTGGGCCGCGTTCGACAAGGATTGCACGAAGAACATTTTGGAAAAAGTGCCCTTCGCGGATCACAACGCAATGCTGGACCCCGAGTGCGCCGACATCACCGCGCGGATTCTGGAATTACTCGGCTACGAAGGTTGGAGTCCCAGCCACCCGCAGATCGTGCATGCGCTGGAATATATCCGGGGCGAGCAGGAAGAGGATGGCTCGTGGTACGGCCGCTGGGGCGTGAATTACATTTACGGCACCTGGCAGGTCCTGCGCGGGTTGCGGGCGCTAAAACTCGACATGAACGAGGCGTGGCTGCAAAAGGCGAAGCAGTGGTTCGAAAGCGTCCAACGTCCCGACGGCGGCTGGGGCGAACGTTGCAACACTTACGACGATCCGGTCTTCAAAGGCCAAGGCCCCAGTACCGCGTCCCAAACGGCGTGGGCCGTTATGGGCTTGTGTGCGTTCGGCGATCCCGACTTGCCGAGCCTGCGCTGCGGGATCCAATATCTCATCCGCACACAAAATGCCGACGGCTCATGGACGGAGGACGAGATCACGGGCACCGGTTTCCCGAAAGTGTTCTATCTGAAATACGACATGTATCGTAACGCCTGGCCGCTGTTGGCGCTGGCGACTTACAAGCAGTTGCTCGCGCGCGACGCGGTGGGCGGCAATAATGAAGTGAACGGAAAGATTTCCCTGACCGATCGCTTTGCCATCGCGAGTGCCGGCTACGGCCGATAGCCACCCCCCGGCATTCCAGGATTTTTCCTGCTCGGTCAACTGTCCCTTCGCGCTCGTGAATCTGCCACCGCTGTCTGAGGCGCGTGACGGTTCGACGCTGTTTTAGCAAGGGAAAGATTCTACGCTACTCACCGCGAAATGACCCACGGCTCTCGATTCCCGGCTCGACACCCGGCGCCCCTCGCCCGACACTATGGCCATGAGTTGGCTCTACCGGCGGCTGCTGCGCCCCGCTTTGTTCGCTGAAGATGCTGAAACAATCCACGGGCGCACCCTGCACGGTTTGAACTGGATCAGCCGCCATCCGCTGGCGTGCGAAGCCCTCGGCGCCTTCCTCGCGGCGCCGGCTTTGCCGATTGAACTTTTTGGCCTGCGTTTTCCCAATCCCATTGGTCTCGCGGCGGGCATGGATAAGCTGGGCGAGGCCGTGCCCGCGTGGGCTGCGCTCGGTTTCGGCTTCAGCGAACTGGGCGGCGTGACGTGGCACGCGCAACCCGGCAATCCGCCACCCCGGGTCTTTCGCGCCAGCGCGGACCAGGCCATTGTGAATCGCATGGGGTTTAACAACGCCGGCGCCGGCGCGCTGGCGCAAACCTTGAGCGAATGGCGCGCACGCGGAGGGTGGCCAAACCATCCCGTGGGCATTAACCTCGGTAAATCCAAAGTCACTCCCCTCAACGAAGCGGCGGCGGATTACGCCAATTCCTTTCGCGTCCTGCGCGACCTCGCCGATTTCTTTGTCGTCAACGTCAGCTCCCCCAACACGCCTAACCTTCGCCAGTTGCAGGACAAGACCGCGCTCGACGAAATCCTCGCAGCGTTGCAAACCGTCAACGGCGGCTCCGCCAAACCCATCTTGGTTAAAGTGGCACCTGACCTTACTTTCGAAGCCCTCGACGAAATCTTGGAACTGGTCGGCCCGCGTCAGATTGCCGGGATTGTCGCTACGAACACCACGATCAATCGCCCGGCAACAGACGACCCGGCCGGCCGGCGGGCCTATGCCGAAACCGGCGGACTCAGTGGCCGACCCTTGCGCGTCCGCAGCACCGAAGTTATCCGCCACCTTTACCGACAGACGCGCGGCACTTTACCCATCATCGGCGTTGGCGGCATTTTCGATGCGGACGATGCGTGGGAAAAAGTCACCGCAGGCGCCAGTCTGGTGCAAGTTTACACCGGGTTGGTTTACGAAGGGCCGGGCCTCGCCGGCGAGCTGGTTCGAGGACTGCGGCAACGGTTGTCCACCGGCGGGTTCCACGAACTCCGGGCAGCCGTGGGTAGTGCGGCAATCCAACCCCAACGAATTTGACTGATGCCGGCGACCGGAAAATTCAGAGTGGTGCTGGTCACGGCGCCGGATCTCAAAACGGCGCGGCGACTGGCGCGGGCGGCGCTGGCCGCACGGTTGATTGCGTGTGCCAACCTGATCCCAAGAACCGAGTCGCATTACTGGTGGCAGGGCAAAATCGAACGCAGCCACGAAGTGTTGCTAGTCATGAAGACCACGCGCGCCCGGATCGGCGCGTTGGAGAAATTCATTCTCGCTCAACATCCCTACACCACGCCAGAGTTCATCGTGTTGTCCGTGACCGACGGCGCGAAGGGTTATCTCGATTGGGTGGCTCAGAGTTTGTCGCAGTGAAAAAAGTCAGCGATTTCGGGCTGCTTCAAGTGTTGGCGCGTCTAGTGTGCGCCGATGGCCCGGACGCTGTCCGGAGTAATTGGCTGGAGTGCAGCGGTGACTAGATGCTTGAAAGCGAGATAGCCGGCAGCTGATGCCAGGCCCGCTTGATCATTGACTGTCCCGCCAATTACCAACCCGCCGCATTGCCAGCGGCACGCGGATCCGCCGCGCCAATGAAACTTTTGCCGTCCGGGCTGCGCGCGACGATTTGAGAAACGGAAAGCGCATTCAGTTCCTGGATCTGGTGGCCGCGCTGTGCCAACGCGGTCTTCAGATTCTCCGGCAGTGCCTGTTCCACCATCAACTCGCCCGGCGACCATTGATGATGAATGCGCGGCGCAGCGATGGCTTCCGTCGGACTCTGGCCCAGGTCCAGCATCGCGACCAGTTCCATCAGCACCGCCGAGATTATTTTCGGCCCGCCCGCCGCCCCGAGCGCAATAATCGGCTGCCCGTTCTTTAGCACAATTGTGGGACTCATGCTGGAAAGCGGGCGTTTGCCCGGCGCAACCACGTTGGCTTCCGCCCCAATCAAGCCAAAGGCATTCGGCACGCCGGGCTGGACGGAGAAATCATCCATCTCGTTGTTCATCACCACGCCCGTGCCGGGAATCACCACCTTCGATCCGAAACTCGTGTTGATGGTCGCCGTGCAGGCCACCCAGTTGCCCTCGGCGTCCGCCACCGAAAAATGCGTGGTGTGCTTCTTGAACAAATCGTTTTCCCAATTCGGCGGCAAGCCGTGCGACGGAACTTCGATCGCGCGCGCCAGATTGATTTTCTTCGCCAGCGAAGCGGCATACTTCTTCGACACCAAACCGCGCGGAACATCCGCGAAGTCCGGATCGCCCAGCCAATGCGCGCGGTCGGCGAAGGCCAGCTTCATCACCTCGGCGATGACGTGCAGCCGGGTGGCTTCGTCGAGCGATTTAAGGTCGAAAAGCTCCAGGATGTTCAGCATTTCCACAACATGCACCCCGCCGGAACTGGGCGGCGGGAATAACACGACCTTGTAACCGCGATACGTCGTCGCAACCGGCTCGCGCAACACGATGTGATAACTCGCAAAGTCCGTGGCGGTCAGGGGGCCGCCGTTGGCGCGCATCCACTTGTCCGTCGCCAACGCAAACGGGCCACGATAAAACCAATCACTCCCCTGCCCTGCTATGGCGCGATACGTCGCGGCGAGGTCGGGCTGCTTGAGCATATCGCCTTGGACTAACGGTTTGCCGTCCTTGAAAAAGACGGCCCGCGCCGCATCAAACTTCGCCATGTCCGGGGCGACCGAGTTGAGACGCGCGGCGTAAGCCGCGTTCAACGCGAAACCTTCTTCCGCCAATTTCGCCGCCGGCAGAATCAGCTCGCTGAGTTTCTTCTTTCCGAATTTGCGCACCGCGTAATCGAACACCGCGAGTTCGCCCGGCACGCCGCTCGCCAACGCCCCGGTCTGGCTCAGTTCCGTGTCGCCCTTGCCATCGCGCAGGAACAGGTCGCGGGTCGCCCTGGCCGGGGCCATTTCCCGGCCATCAATCGCCACGAATTTTCCGTTCGCCAGCCGGATGAGCATGAAGCAACCGCCGCCAAGGCCGGAATTCGCTGTATCCACCACTCCGAGCGTGAGCCCGACGGCCACCGCCGCATCAAACGCGTTGCCGCCGGATTTTAGGACGTCCACTCCCGCCGCCGTGGCGAGCGGATTAACCGACGCCACCATCCCATGCTCGGCACGGGCGGATTCAACGGCAGTAACTGATTGGATGAGCAGGGTGAGACCGAGTGCAACGAGCGCAAAACGGTGGAGGACGCGGTTCGTGGTCTCGGGGGTAATTGAATTATTCGTCCTCGTCCTCCTCCTCGTCGTCGAAATTCCGGAAAAAATCGAGGACGAGGATGAAAACTGGGTTTTCAAACAAATTCTCATGGAAACAGCCCGCGCACCCGCTTGGCTTCCTGAACGCGTTTAATGCCGACACAAAACGCCGCCATGCGCATCGAGATTTTCTGTTTGCGACTCTGCGTCAGCACCTGCGTGTAGGCCGTCTCCAGAATGCGGAACAGTTTGTCGGTCACCTCCGTCTCGCCCCAGAAAAAGCTCTGCAAATCCTGCACCCACTCGAAATACGAAACCACCACGCCACCGGCGTTGCAAAGAATATCGGGAATCACGAACACGTCACCGCGCTGGTCCAGGATGACGTCCGCTTCTGGCGTGGTGGGACCATTCGCACCTTCGGCCAGGATACGGCTTTTGACGTTGGCGGCGTTACGACCGGTAATCTGCCGCTCCATTGCGGCCGGCACCAGAATATCACAGTGGGACACGAGCAATTGTTCATTCGTGATCGGCTCGGCTTCCGCAAATCCCACCACCGTGCGCTGCGCCGCTACATGTTCGTCAAGTTTGCACAGATCCAAACCGTTGGCATTTTGCACCCCACCAAACGCGTCGGTGATGGCGACAATTTTGGCGCCGTAACGAGCTAGCGACAGCGCCGCAATCGAACCGACATTCCCGTAGCCCTGCACCGCCACCGTCGCCTTGGCGAGATCAAGGCCGATCGTGTCACAAGCACGATTGATCAGGTAGGCGACGCCGCGCCCGGTGGCTTCGCGCCGGCCTTGCGATCCACCCAAGCCGATGGGTTTGCCCGTCACGATGCTCGGCACGGTATAACCCATGTGAACCGAATAGGTATCCATCATCCAGGCCATGATCTGTTCGTTTGTGCCCATGTCCGGCGCCATGATGTCCACCTGGGGCCCGATGAACGGAATCATCTCCTGCGTGTAACGCCGGGTGAGCCGTTCCAGTTCGCGCGGCGACATCGAATGCGGGTCACACGCAATGCCACCCTTTGCGCCGCCGTAGGGCAGACCGGTCAGGGCGCATTTCCAACTCATCCACATGGCCAGGGCCGCTACCTCGCCGAGTGTTACGTCGGGATGAAAGCGCAACCCGCCCTTCGTCGGGCCAAGGCTCAAGTGATGTTGCACGCGGTAGCCGGTATAAACCTTGGTGCTGCCGTCCTCGCAATGAATCGGCAAGGTGACGACCATCGCACGTTTGGGATATTTCAGGCGGTCACGCTCGGCTTCGGGGATTTGCAGGCGATCGGCCACCAGATCAAATTGTTGGCCCGCCATCTGGAACGTTGGGTGATTGTAGATTTCCATAACGACTCAGGAACTAAACACGTTCATGAACTTTTCTCGTCCGGCGACAAATTCAATTCTCCTTCCGAGCGAGCCATGACCGCCGAGGCGAGACAGTTGCCCACCAGATTGACGGTCGTGCGGGCCATGTCCATCAGTTCGTCCACGCCGAGAATCAACGCCACGCCCTCCAGTGGCAGACCAAACGTAACGAGCGTTCCGGAGAGAATGACCAGCGACGCGCGCGGCACCGCCGCCACCCCTTTGGTCGTCAGCATCAACGTGAGCATCATCATCACCTGCTGGGCGAGCGTCAATTCCACCCCCGCCGCCTGCGCCACGAAAACGGACGCCACGGCGAGGTAAAGCGTGCTGCCGTCCAGGTTGAACGAGTAGCCGGTGGGCAGCACGAAGGAAACAATGTGCTTGGGCACGCCAAAGGCGACCATCTTCTTGAATGCGTCGGGCAACGCAGCATCCGAGGATGTCGTGGAGAAAGCGATCAGCGCCGGCTCCTTGACTGCCCGTAAAAATTTACGGATCGGGATGCGCGCCCACAATGCCACCGGCAACAGCACCACCAGCATGAAAACCACCAGGGCGCCATAGAGCGTCAGCACGAGCTGGCCGAGATTTGCCAGCACCCCGATCCCAGCGTGGCCCACCGTAACCGCCATTGCCGCGCCAATGCCAAACGGGGCCAATAGCATCACCAACCCGGTGAATTTGAACATCACCTCCGACAGCCCTTCAAAGAAGTTGAGCATTGTTTCCTTCGGTTTGCCGGAAACCTGCGTGAGCGCCACTGCGAAAGTCACCGCAAAGACAACCACCGGCAAGACGTCGTTCGCCGCCGCGCTCTCGAAGAAACTTTTCGGCACGGCATGCTCGATCATGTCTTGCAAGAGAATTTTTTGCGGGGTGATTTCCTTTTCCGGCAGCGAAGCCACCGGCAACGAAACACCGACACCCGGTTTGATGATATTCACGGCCAACAGCCCAACCGCCAGCGCCAGCGTCGTAACGATCTCGAAGTAAATAAGCGACTTGAGCGCCAGCCGGCCCACGGCTTTCAAATCACCACTGTGCCCGGCGATCCCGATGACAAGCGTGCCGAAGATGATCGGCACGATGATGCACTTGATCAGTTTGAGGAAAACATTGGAAACAACCTTGAGCTGTTGCGATTCGGCGGGGAACAACCAGCCGATGAGGACGCCTAGGATCATCGAAATGATAATCCATCGAGTCAGACTGATCCGGCGCAACTGGGCGATCATTGGGTCACAGAGCTGAATTCAAAACCATGTCCGGGTCCTCACCACGGAACAACACGCTGCGAGGAGGCTAGTAGCCCGCCGCCGCTGAAGCAATCGCAACTCATGATCAACTCAGGGGTCTTCGAATGGCGAATACCGTTCGCCGTCCTTGACGACCAGGTCGCCGGGGGGAAATGCTGCGGCTTGCACCAAACCGCGACTGGAAAAATGGATGGTACCATCTGCCTTACACTCGATCTGAAAACGTATCTCGATGCACCCAACCCGCACGATGCTTGTCAGATCGAAGGCGAGCCGCCGCTGAACCTGGTGATTAACGGTGGAGTGGCGGGCGACGGCGCGACGGTTGCCGCGTTGGTGAACCCCTGCCACGTATTTTGAAAGCCCCGCCGGGCCTGTCATTAATGACTGACATTGCCCTGCCAGGCTACGCGTGACGGGCAAGCACGGCTGCTGACGTTGTCCAGAAGCAAGCTGCGGCACGACGCAAAGTCAGAGTGCGATGGCCGTGAAAATCGGGAATCAACCGATTTAGTCAGATATGAAATTGACACCGGCACAGCGATTGATAATGTGTCATAGCAGAGTTTTCCGCGCGGAGCGGACGGGATGTCTCCCGGTCCAACACCGGGCGCAATTTGAAAGAGTTTTTCATGAGTGATTCATCAGTCGTGGCGCAAGCTAATGGCGGAGCGCCGAAGATTTCCAAAATCTCCGAAGCGGTCATCCGCATTGCCGGAAATTCCCAGGACGGCATTCAGGCCATTGGCGGATTCCTCGCGCGGCTGGCGGGCCGCAGCGAGCAGGAAGTCATGACGTTCATGACCATTCCCTCCACGATCTCCGGCGGGCCTTCCATCTTCCAGGTGCGGATTGGGTCGGGCGAGGTGCTGAGTTCAGGCGACGAAGCCGACGTTTTGCTGGCGTTTTACCAGCACTCCTACGAAGACCACCTCAACTCGCTCCGGAAAGGCGGCATCGTGCTTTACGACTCCGATCACGTCGAAGCGAATCCCGAGTGGCAAAAGAATTATCATCATATCGGGATTCCGATCTCCAGCCTCACGGTCGAAGCCATTGGCGGCACGGCCAAGGACAAAGGCAAAAATATTTATTCGCTCGGCCTGATCGCGAAGATGTTCGATCTGAACATTCCCAAGCTCGAAAAACTCGTGACCGAACGGTTTACCGGCAAAGACCAGAGTATCCTGAAGAATGCGCTCGCGGCGTTTCATGCCGGCTACTCACACTCGCTCGGCGGCGTGCTGGAAACTTTCAAGTTTGTGGACAGCCAGAGCAAGCACGGCCATCAGGTCGTCATGAACGGCAACGAGGCGCTGGGCTTCGGATTGATCGCCGCCGGCGTGCGCTTCGGGGCGGGTTATCCCATCACCCCGTGGTCGGACATCATGGAATTGCTCCGGCGCGAACTACCGAAATACGGCGGCTCCTTCATCCAGACCGAGGATGAAATTGCCGCGATCTCCATGGCCATTGGCGCGAGCTACGCCGGACGCGTAGCGGTCACGGGTTCGAGTGGGCCGGGAATTTCGTTGAAGACCGAAGCGCTCGGTTGGGCGGTGATGGCGGAAATGCCGCTGATCATCGTGGACGTGCAACGCGGCGGCCCCTCGACGGGCATGCCGACGAGCATTGAACAATCCGACCTGAACATCGCGTGCTTCGGCAGCCATGGCGATGCCCCGCGCGTCGTTATCGCACCGGCCGACGTGGAAGATTGCTTTTACACTGCGATTGAAGCCGTCAACATCGCGCGCAAATACAGTGTGCCGGTCTTCATTATCACTGATCAGGGCATTGCCACCCGCATCGAAGCTTTCACCGAACCCGACTTGGAAAAAGTTTGCCAGGACATCTCCCCGAACTTCACTCCGGTGGCCGAACACAAGCCCTACGATTTGTCCAAGCCCGATGGCATCACGCAACATCTGCCGCCCGGCACGCGCATCGGCAGCGGCAAATACCCCATCGTCACCGGTCTGGAACACGACGAACTCGGGCACCCGACGGGCTCGCCAAAATTGCACATGCAGATGATGGCCAAACGGCGCAAGAAATTGCAGGCGCTCGGCACGACGCTTCCGACCCCAAAAGTTTACGGCCCCCCCGAAGGCAACATCCTGCTCGTCGGCTGGGGTTCGACCCAGGGCCCGATCAAGGAAGCGGTGGATCGCTCCCGCGCCGCCGGCGACAGCGTTTCGTCACTGCACATCAAGCACCTGAATCCGCTGCCACTAGGATTGGAAAATATCTTCTCCGGCTTCAACCATGTTCTCGTGGTCGAGATGAATGACGAGGGGCTTTACGGCTTCGGCCAACTGGCCGGCTTGCTGCGCTCACGGTATTGCGACCCAAAGATTCGCGGCATCACCAAGACCGACGGCCTTACGTTCAAGGTCAAGGAAATCCTTGAACGAGCCAAAGCCAATGTGGCCGACGGCCTGCGTAAACTTTAATTCCGCCTGATTTAATTGTTGTATGAGCAATATCGCTACTGAAATCCCCGCCCGCAGCGCCGGCACCATTACCGCCGTAGCCGCCCCGATCGTGCCCGCGCCCGAAGAACGCAAGGGGTTGACAAAAAAGGAAATCGCCGCCGATCACCCGACGTGGTGTCCCGGCTGTGGCGATTTCTCTGTTCTCGCGCTGTACTTCAAGTTGATTGAGAAACGTAAAATCTGGCACGAGAAAATCACCACCGTCGCGGGCATCGGATGCTCCAGTCGTTTCCCGTATTTCGTCCAGGCCCATGGCGCGCACTACATTCATGGACGCGCCCTCCCATTCGCCAGCGGCATCTCCCTTTCCCGCCCCGACCTCCACGTCTTCGTGTTCGGCGGCGACGGCGACGCATTTTCCATTGGGGGCAACCATCTCAATC
>JANYBF010000179.1 GCA_025360895.1 Verrucomicrobiota bacterium | reverse complement strand
GGTCGTCGAGCCGCCGACAACATTTGTCGTCTAAAAATGGCTCAAAGTCATCACCATCAACCCACACAAACACATGAGCACAAAGTCACCAGACAGTTGGGCCAGCGACCCACAAACAAAGGGATTACGCATTGAGGTTTCGGCGGAGCGTTCGCTGCTGTTGCCGCACGGTCAATTCATCTTCGCGGAATTAACCAGTGACGGCGACAAGCAAAACCTCAAGCTGGTTTTCGCGACGCACGAGGTTTCCGTTCGTGGCCATCATTTGCGACGAATTGAAACGACAATGCAAAGGCTCGAATTGTCGCTGCTCGCCAAGTTGCCGAGCAGTCAACGCAATCTCATCACTGAGGGCCAGCCGGTGATTCTCGAAATCGTCGTCACGGAGGCCAAAGATGCGGGGAAGCGCACTCAAGACACCCACGAGTGAGTGAGCCGGGGACAGAATGAACGTTGTCTGTCCATTCAATCAGGCCGCTGCAACAGATTGTTCAATCGCACAATCGCCTTGCCGCCCTCAATCTGAGTGATACCCTACCGGGGTATGGCACATACTCAGAAAAGTAAAGAAAAGCTATTGCAACGCACTCGCCGGATTCGCGGCCAAATCAACGCCGTCGAAGCGGCACTTACGAAAGGAGATGACTGCTCCATTGTTCTTCACAATCTTTCCGCCTGTCGCGGAGCGATCAACTCTCTTATGGCTGAGGTGTTGGAAGGCCATGTTCGCGAGCATGTGATTGACCCTCGGAAAAAACCGACGAACGACCAGATACAGGCCGCAGAGGAAGTCATAAACATCGTCAAAAGCTATTTGAAATAAAGGAGGCCGTTGATGCACACACACGATCAGGAACACACAACAAATTGCTGTGACCATGAAGATGGTCATCACCATCACCACGAGCACAGCAACGAACACGCCCATGAGACGGGCACTGCCGAATATATCCGTCTCGGCCTCATGGCGGTGGTGATTCTCGCCAGTCTTACAGGATGGTGGAAAGGCTACATGAATCGCGACTGGCTGGCGTTTGCGGCCACGCTCATCGGCGGCTTTCCGATTTTCGAGGAGGCGTGGGAGAATCTCCGCAAGCGCCGGATGACGATGGAGCTTTCCATGACCATTGCACTCGTTGGCGCGCTTTGCATTGGACAGTTCTTCACGGCCCTGGTCATCGCGTTCTTCGTGATTTTCGCCGAGCTGCTCGAAGGCTTCACCGTGGGCAGCGGACGCCGGGCGATTGAAAAGCTGATTGATTCCTTGCCGCGCTCCGTGACGGTGCGCCGGGACGGGCAGGAGCGGGAGTTGGGCATCGGCGAAATATCTTCCGGCGAAACCATCATCATTCGACCGGGCGAACGTGTTCCTGCCGACGGCACAGTCACCAAAGGCCACAGTTTTGTTGACCAAGCGTCCATCACCGGTGAGTCACTGCCAGTCGAGAAAACCGAAGGAAGCAAAGTATTCGCCGGCACGATCAACAAAGACGGCGTGCTCGAAGTGAAGGCGGAAAAAATCGGCCGTGACACCACGTTCGGAAAAATCATTGAAATCGTCGAACAGGCGGAAAAATCAAAAGCCCCGGTTCAACGCGTTGCCGACCGCTTGGCGGCGGGGTTGGTTTATTTCGCCTTGGGCGCGGCGATTCTCACCTTCATCGTCACGCGCAACCTCACTTCGACCATTGCGGTGATTATTGTGGCGGGCGCGTGCGGTGTGGCGGCAGGCACGCCGTTGGCGATTCTGGCCGGTATCGGCAGCGCGGCTCGACGCGGCATCATCATCAAGGGCGGACTTTACCTTGAACAACTCAACACCATTGACACAGTCGTTTTGGACAAGACCGGCACGTTGACTTTGGGCGTGCCAAAAATCGCGGCAATCACTTCATTAAACGGCGTAGGCGAAGACGTCGTGCTCCAGACCGCAGCGATTGCCGAACAACACTCCGAGCATCCGCTTGGCGAAGCCATCGTGCGGGGCACGCGTGACCGCAAGATCCCTTTGCGCGAATATGCGACGATTCGTTATGTGCCGGGAAAAGGACTGGCCTGTATGGAAGGAGACAGCGAAATTCTCGTCGGCACACGCGCTTTGTTTGAAGAACACGGTGTCAAGATTTCAGACGACGTTTGCAAAACTTTGACCGCAAAAGAGCGTCCGGGACATACCGTTGTTCTCGTAGGGCGAGATAAAATAATCCTTGGCAGCATTACGCTGGCGGACGAGCTTCGCGGCGAGGCCAAGGAAGCCATCAGTGCTTTGAATCACCAGAGATACCGCACCATTCTTCTGACAGGCGACGCGCCCGACACCGCCAAGGCCATTGGCCAGGAACTCGGCGTCAATGAAGCCATCGGTGGTTTGTTGCCGCAGCAAAAGCTCGATAAAATCCGCGAACTACTCCGGCAAGGACACAAAGTGGCGATGGTCGGTGACGGCGTGAATGACGCGCCAGCGCTGGCCGAGGCCACGGTCGGCATCGCGATGGGCCAAGGCACGGATGTCGCGCTGGAAACCGCCAGCGTAACGCTTATGACGAGCGATCTTTCACGTCTGCTCGAAGTGCTCGCCATCAGCAAACGCTGCCATCGCGTCATCATGTTCAACTTTTGGGGAACAATCCTCGTGGATACTATTGGCATCGGACTGGCCTTCTTTGGTCTGCTTGCACCCATCATCGCGGCACTCATTCATGTCGGCTCGGAATTGGCCTTCATCCTGAATTCTGCGCGACTATTTCGG
>JANYBF010000153.1 GCA_025360895.1 Verrucomicrobiota bacterium | reverse complement strand
CAATCCGGCGATCATCACGACCGCTGCCCCGGCCAAGGGCAAAGCCACGCGCCAGTTCAGCATGACTTCCCAAAAATTCACCGCCGGGACTACCCAAGCGGACCTGGATTCCTCTGCTCTCAGCCGGCCGACCGCTCTTTGGTGGAAGGATTCGGATGCCCGAAGGTCCGGCTTTAATTCCGGCGCCGTCAGCTTTTGCGTTACGTTTGAAATTTCCTCCAGATAGCGGCGGCAGCCGGCGCAGGTTTCAAGGTGCGCACGGAGAGCCTGTGCCGGCCGGACATCCAACGCGTCCAGCGCGAGCCAGGCGATATGCTTCCGGTTGTGTGAACAAGGCTTCATAAAGTTTCTGCTTTCGTTTTGAAATTTTCAAATTGCGCGCCAAGGGCGTTCATCCCTCGCAACTTATCCAAAGCATGGAACAGCCGGGATTTCACTGTTCCCACCGAACAACCCAGGGCCGCGGCAATTCCCGCCAGCGAATCGTCCACGTAAAAACGCAGATAAATGACCTGCTGCTGTTTCGTTGGCAGCGCTTGAATACATTCACGCATCAGCGTGGCTTGTTCACGAAGCTGGGCGGACTGATCCGGCCAACACTGTGGATCGGCCAAAGCGTCAGCGCGGTTTTGAAATTCGTCCCGATCGCGTCCGGCGAGCGTGGAAATCGGAATGGGGCGCTTTTGCCGGACCGTATTGCGGTAGCGATTGAGGAGAATCGCGCAAAGCCAGGTAAAGAACTGGCATCGCCCGTTGTAGCGGGGTAAACCCTTCCAGGCTTCAACCAGGGTGTCCTGCGCCAGATCTTCGGCCAGGGTTAAGTTGCCGGAGAGCGCGATGGCCTGCCGCAACAGTCGGGTTTCGTAAACCCGGCAGACTTCGCCAAACGCTTCGGCATCGCCGGCTTGAGCCAACTCCAGCAAACTTTGCGGGTCTCGGGTATCAATTTCCAAGAGGGTTGGCGTCAGAGTGAACACGTCTCAATATTAACCGATGCGGGCCGGTAGTCCATGCGGGACCTGCCCGGTGGGTGGCGCTATTTTGCGGTGGGCGATTTCGGCAGGGCTTCACCCGCACTCCGCCCGTCGACACGAAATGGCGTTCCCTCTTTCTCGACGAAGATGAGCACCTCCCGATACCCGCGTCCATCATAGGTGGACTTCAGTTGGAATCCGCAGTCCACGCCTTCAAAAACAAAACGTTGGAAGGCAAACGGTCCCTCACCGCAGGGATCAATCACGCGCTTTAAGCCTGGCTCGCCATGTAATTTGTATTCCACTGCCGCCCGCACCATTGCTAGCTCCACTAAAATCTCGAATTCCTTCGACCGACATTTCTCCAAAGCGGGAAAGAATGAGGCGACAAACGGGTTGGATGATCGGTGAATCTCAGCGCTGAACTGTTGCATCTGATCTTCATATTTGCCATGCGGTAAAGCCATGATCTCGGCGAGGCGCGCATACTCCGGGTTCATGCCAACCAGGAGTTTAATCACTCCTTCACTAGTTCCCCCCGCTCTTTTCAGGACTTGATCTCGAAGACTGGGTTGAGCTGGATCGGTTTGATTCTCGGGTGTGTCCTCAAAACGCGCGAATAGCTCGCGAGTGCCTTCCATCACTTTGGTGTCGTTTCCAGGATGCGCTTTCTGCAATTCTAGAATGTTGCCCACCAGCCAATCAGGGAAGGATTTTTCCGCCGGGATGCAGGCCGCCATCGTACCTCGGGCCGGAGCCACATCGAATCCATCAATCAACTGCTTCAGTGTCCCCGGTGTAAACTGGTAAAAATTCTCCGCCACTGTGGAGACGATGATTTTTTCAATGGCAATCTGGACCAATCCGCCAATGAGTGTGCTGTCGCGCGAAACATTCCTTCCCAGCCCAAACGCGGCGAGCAAATCAGCGCGCGCTTCCGCCGTCCGGCCATTCTGCAAGTCCCACATGGCCCGCAATCGAGCTACTTGCGCCACCGTCTTGGCGCGGGGGAGGTGAGGCAGCAACGTGTTGGGACCTAAGCTCAGATCAATGCCCCAATCGCAGGGCACGGTTGCGCCTGCCGCCTGACTTACCAGTCTGAACTGAGCGTTATACCGGGCAACGAGTTCGCCGAAGCGTTCCGGGAGCTTCTGGCCCCGCCAATCATTTGTACCAAACAAGTAGTCCTTGTCTGTCTGGGACAAATCCGGGGCCACAATAAACGCCTGATTGTATAGCAGCGCCGGGTTGATGTCCGTGCGGAATTGTTCACCGCACACGCTGACTACGGCCCCGGTCACGATGAGCAACGGCAAGCAGATTAATTTCAAGGTTTTCATAATGTACTTCTGATTTCGCAATCCAGTCTGGGCGTTAATAACGTCACCAAGACAAAAGGTTCACTTTTTGGTGGGTTTTTCCGGAACCGCAACGAAGTCCCAAAATTCAAGGCATCTTGGGATTGAGAATCTCTCTTGGAACCGTAGCGGCGACCTGTGACCGCCGTGTCACCAAGCCCTATCTTTTGTGGTCAAAGACCGCTGCTATGCTAAGCCAGCAACGGCTTTACCACCTCGCCATGCACGTCGGTCAGGCGGAAGTCGCGGCCTTGGAAGCGGTAGGTCAGTTTCGTGTGGTTCAAGCCAAACAGGTGCAGAATCGTGGCGTGCAGATCGTGAACGTGGACTTTATCTTCAGTCGCGTAAAAACCGAAGTCATCCGTCTTGCCATGGACAATGCCGGGCTTGATACCGCCGCCGGCGAGCCAGACCGTGTAGCCGTGCGGGTGATGATCGCGACCCAACTGATCGGGCTTGAGATTGCCTTGCATCATGGGGGTACGGCCAAATTCACCGCCCCAGATCACCAGCGTTTCATCCAGCAGGCCGCGCTCTTTTAGGTCTTTGATCAGGGCGACGGTCGGTTGATCCGTTTCGAGGCAACGCTTTTTCAAGTCGAAAACCAGATTGCCATCCGGCCCGCCGTGATGGTCCCAGCCGCGATGATATAACTGCACGAAGCGCACGCCGCGTTCCACGAGCCGGCGCGCGAGCAGACAGTTGTTGGCAAAGGAAGCGCGACCGGGCGTGGTGGCATACGCTTCGTGCATGCTCGCCGGCTCTTTGGAAATATCCATCACGTCGGGCACGCTGGTCTGCATCTTGTAGGCCAGCTCGTACGCCGCAATGCGCGTGGCGATTTCCGGGTCGCGCAACACATCGAACTGCATCTGGTTCAGATCGCGCACGGCGTCGAGGGATTGGCGACGGCGTTCCGCGCCCATGCCTTCCGGATTCGAGACAAACAACACCGGATCGCCCTGCGAACGCAGTTGCACGCCCTGATGCACCGTCGGGAGAAAGCCGCTGCCCCAGGAATTATTGGTGAGCGGTTGACCGACGCCGGTGGTCATCACCACAAACGCCGGCAAGTCCTTGTTCTCACTGCCCAGTCCGTAGCTGAACCATGAACCCATGCTGGGCCGGCCGGACAGTTGCGCGCCGGTGTTCATGAACAGCGTGGCCGGATCGTGGTTGAACGCTTCCGAATGAAATCCCTGCACAAACGCGACGTCGTCCACGATGGTCGCGAGCTGCGGCAACAGTTCCGAGAGCCACACTCCCGACTTGCCGTACTGCTGGAACTTGTAATTGGTACCGAGCAAAGCGGCGTCTTTGCCAATCTGCGCCAGCCGGATGTTCTTCAAGATTTCGTCCGGCATCTTCTGGCCGTTGCGTTTGATGAGTTCCGGCTTGTAATCAAACAGGTCCAAATGTGACGGCCCGCCGGATTGAAACAGGTAAATGATGTTTTTGGCTTTCGGCGCAAAATGCGTGGCGAGGGGCACGGTCCCAGCGGCGGCCTGGGCGGGAGCGGCGAACAGTTTTTCATTCAGCAATGAACTCAAAGCGAGGGCGCCCATGCCGGTACCGCATTGTTGAAAAAATTTCCGCCGGGTGACGTGTTTTAAGTTTTCCAGATCAGGCACAATCATAGTTAACCCTTGGTGAGCGTCTCGTCCAAATTTAATAACACATTGGCCACCATCATCCAGGCCGCCAATTTGCGAACGTCCAAGCTGGCCGGGCGCTCGGCCGAACCTTGATTCACCAGCGCTTCGGCCGCTTTGGCATCGCGCTCAAAGCCTTTCAACTGTTGCTCGTAAAGGTTGACCAGGCGCTGCCGTTCCAGCTTGGTGGGCGGCCGGGCCAGGCAGAGGCGGAACGCATATTCGATTTGCTCACCTGGATCCGTGCCGGCCTGGAGCAAAATCCGCTGCGCCAATACCCGTGCGGCTTCCAGCAGGGTCGGTTCATTCAACGCGGCCAGTGCCTGCAGGGGCGTGTTGGAGCGCGGCCGGCGCGAAATACAAACGTCGCGACTCGGGGCGTCGAACGTCGCAAAAGTCGGATAGGTGCAGACCCGCCGCCAGAAGGTGTAGAGGGCGCGCCGGTAAAGCTCCGGCCCTTCGCTGGTGGGCCATTCGTCCATGCCGATTTCAGGACGGAGGAATCCAAGTTCCTTCCATAAGTTGGGAACTTGCACGGGATAAACGCTCGGTCCACCGACTTCCGGACTGAGCAAGCCACTGACTGCCAGTGCCTGGTCGCGGATCATTTCGGCATCCATGCGAAACCGCGGCCCGCGCGCCAGCAGCCGGTTATAGAGATCCTTCTCCAAACGCTCATCATCCGTCGCCGCGCTTTGGCGATACGTGGCCGACATGACCATGAGTTTGAGCATGTGCTTCATGTCCCACGGGATGGCGGATGGGGTTGTGTTTTCCCCAGACCCTGGCTTCATAAATTCACAGGCGAGCCAATCCAGCAGCTCCGGATGCGACGGAATTTCACCTTGCTTGCCAAAATCATCACTTGTCTTCACGAGACCAGTGCCGAAGCAATGTTCCCAAAAGCGATTCACCGTCACGCGGGCAGTGAGCGGATTGTCCGCCCGAACCAGCCACCGGGCCAGGGCGAGACGATTGGGCGCTTGATGAGCCGGCAACGGCGGCAGAATTGCCGGTGTACCGGGCGTGACTTCCTTGCCCGGTTCCAAAAAATTTCCACGCACATGAACGAACGTTGCCCGGGGTTCGGTGCGTTCCTTCATCACAAGCGTGGTGAATTTTTTATTGGCCAGTTCGGTTTCGCGTTCGTTGAGCCGGAAAATCTCCCGCTCCAAGTTGCGAATGGTCGGCGACACCGTGCGGTACTGAGCCGCCAACTGGCGCTGTTGTTCCGGGGTGCGTTGCGTTGCCGGCACCGCGAGCAAGTCGGCCACTTGGGGTGGCAACGGCCAAAGCTTCGCAGGATCCGGCTCACTCGTGACCGAAAGTCGCAGTCGTCCGATGGTGTGGTTGTTGCCGTGGTAAGAGTCGAGTCGGAAACCGAGTTTCGCACCCAAGTCAAACCGTAACGGCGTCTTTAACTCCGCGATCAGAAAATGACGCTCACCAAACCGGGGACCGATGGCCCAGCCAGTTTTGGGGTTGCGATCCACCGCATGTTCGGCGCGATAATACTGCTGTTCCCAATCCGCGGTCGCCTGGCCGAAGAAGATGTTTTGCGGAGCAACGTCGGCTCCGGTCGTTGGTGCGGCCGTCATACCGAGTTCGTCCAAAATGAAATTGCCGGTCTGACCCCAGCGCCCTGGACCGTTCTTGGGCAGACTCGGATCGGGCAATACTTCCAGCAGGATTGCCGTGATGCTTTTCAGGCCGGTTTCCGCTTCGATTTGGTAAGTGTCGTAGGTTGGGTTGACGGCGGTGGCGAGAATGGATTGGTCGGGCAGATTTGTGAAAGTGGCACCGCCGGTGGAAATCGCATTTGTGAGATTCAATGTCACCCAGATATTGGTTGGGCCCGCCATTTTTCTTTCCCACGCTTGCTGTTCGATCGAGAGCTGTTTTTCCGCCGCTGCGAGTTCCTGACGCACGGCTGACAGGCGATCATGCAGGTAGTTCACCATGGTTCCCATCGGTGGGGCGGGTACGGCGACGGCGGGTTCCGGACTATAGTTGCCTTTGTCGGCAGTGGTGTTGAACAAGGCGTACAGCCGGTAGTAATCCTCCTGTGAGATCGGATCGTACTTGTGGGTGTGACATTCGGCGCACATCACCGTCAGGCCCAGCCAGGTGGTGCCGGTGGTGGCGACCCGGTCCTTCACCGCTTTGGTGCGGTATTCCTCTTCGTCGCCGCCGCCTTCGTCGTTGATCTTGGTGTTGCGATGAAAGCCGGTGGCAATCTTCTGCTCCAACGTGGCGTTCGGCAACAGATCGCCCGCGAGTTG
>JANYBF010000138.1 GCA_025360895.1 Verrucomicrobiota bacterium | reverse complement strand
TATTGAGCGTGACAGTGTACGTTCCGGCGTTGGTAATCCAGGCATTGTCGCTCGCGGTGGGAATCTGGTTGGGACTCCAGTTGGCGGCGGTATTCCAATTCCCACCAGCGGTGTTGCTCCAGACGATATCGGCGCCGAGACAATCGGTCGGCCAATTCGTCGCCAACATTAGAGCTGCCAGGAGGCAGTGAAGATTGATTTTGCGGGCGAACACATTCCTGGTCCAACCGTATAGCAAGCGTAGCAAGTAAATCATGGTCGTCGTTGGTTCAGTGGTTCTTTATGACTGGCTCGGCTGGCTCAGAAATCAGAACGCGAGCTGGCCGGGATTTGCTTTCTGATAAACTCGATTAAATATAATCGGCATTACCCTGTAAACAGTTAATTCCCAATAACGAGGGGCCGGTGAACACTCGGTTTATATCGGGAAATATTTACCAGAAGCCCGCAAGGGTGGTTGGTCGGGCCAGCCGAGGCGCAGCAGGCAAGGCACGCAGACCCCGCCGGGGGTATCGGCGGTCAGTTCCGCCCCACAGGAGGGACAGTGGCGAGTTGCGGTCATCGCGATTTGGCACCCATCAGTTAGATCAAAAGGAAAGGCTCCGTAGTGTTACCAACATTCATGATGGTCGCCACCGACGTGAGAAGGTGGATTCAAAAATCCGAAATCCAAACTCCGCCTCCTTACGTCGGCGGCTACCCGTTTCAAACCGGCGCTAAAACATTGTTTCCAGTCCGGCGGCGCGAAAGTGCTTATCATTAGTGAAAGCCGTGGTGATTCCGAGCCGGCGCATCACCACAAAGGAAACGTGATCCACAATTCCGGCGGAATCGGCTGCGTCATTATCGTAGGCGAACCACGCATTCTGCCAGTCTTCAGCCGACGGGGTGATGAGGCGATTTCCCTGTTCAAGTTGTTGGCGCAGCCGATTTACGGCCGAGCGATAGTGACGGCGGGCCGCCGCGTTACCACATTCCATCAGGACGGCGGTGGTCGTGATTAGCTCGGAGCGGACGGTTAGTAATCGGGCAAAACAGGTGTGGGCGGCTTCGTGCCACTGATCGCTTTTATCCCAAACCGCCACCAGCCCGACGGTGTCCAGAAACACGGTCACGGCTGGTGTTCATTGTGGCGCTCGGCCACGTCGCGCTCGCCGGATTCGTAACGCTCGGAAAGGATCGCGTAAATCGCCTCCATGCTGCCTGGCGCCGGCGCCGGCTGACCGATTACTTTCGGCTCGAACTCAACTTCCGTTCGTTCCGCGAGTTCGACCGCTTCCAACGGACGAAACACGCCGTGTTCATAGACTGCATGGACGGTCTTCATGTTTCCCTCTTATCACATTGGGTCGCTGATTGCCAGCAGTTTAATGTCAGCCGTAACTCCGCTTCGCAAATTTCTTGAGTAATACTGAGTGCTCCGCCTCCTCACGTCGGCGGCTACCTTCAAGCTACCCGGCAAAAAGCCGGAACAGTTCGCGAATCTCGGGTTCAATGTCCGCCGAGCTGTCCACCGTGCGGCGGATTTCGCGCAGGAGAAACTGGCGGAATTCGGCGCGCAGATCATGCGCGGCCTTGCGAGCGGCGACTTCAGTCATTTGTAATCGCACCGCAACCGCCGCGTAGTCTCCCCGGACGGCGTCACCCACGAGGAAAGGTTGCAGCGCCGCGAACGCAGCCGCCTCGCCATTAACGGCGTGCCGGGCTTTCATCGTCTGCAGGACGCGCTCGATCACGATGGTGGCCCAGACCCGATCGAGGATTTTCGCCGGGTCGGTCAGGGTGGCCGGCAGGAGCCGGTAGCGTGCCTCAGCTTCCATTTCATCAATGGCCAGGAAGGAGTTGTTACCGCCCCGCTTCCGGGTCCGCGACTTGTCGTGCTGGTTATTTAGAAAATTCTCGGGACAGGCGAGCAGGAACGTGCGAAACCGACCTTTGGTGGGACGAACCGTTTGGAGTCCGTTGCGCGACAGTAAATCCTCGAAGAATCCCTGCGTGAGGTCCTGGGCGTCCGCCGGGCTGAAACCGCGGCGACGGATGAAAGCGTAAAGCGGAGGCCAGTAAGATTTGCAAAGCTCCTCCATTGCCGGTTTCGCATCCGGCGATGCCGCGTTCGCGGCCAGCAGAATTCCGCTCCAGCCCGTGTCGAGAAAGCGCGCCTAGGTGTTGTTAATTGATGCTTTCGGCGGCTGCGCCATGGCGGGGAGTAAAAGGAATTTCCCGGCTTGAAGCAAGGTGGGATTAACACCTCATTCTGAGTCTCGCAAGCAATTCAGGATTGCAGGTGAATTTCGGACTGCGATACACTTTGCAAGTTTTCCCGTTTCGATGGCGCGGGACAAGACTATCTCGATTGTTATGCGGATAAAATTATTTTTACCAACAATGGTCCTGACCACCGGGGTCAGTCTGGCCTTGGCCGGCCCGCCACCAGAAATCGCCGAACCGGTGCGAACCATTTGCGCCGTCGGCCCGGAAGGCCAGGGGAATGCCGCCGCTTCGGCCGCGTGGAAAAAACTGGCTAACGGCAACGTAACAACGCTTGTACCGCTGCTCACAGCGATGGATGGTGCGAATGATTACGCGCTGAACTGGCTGCGCGCGGCCGTGGACGCCGTCGCGAGCCGGGAACTGGCGGCGGGCCGCCCGCTGCCGCTGCCGGAACTGAAAGCATTTCTCCAACAGACGGAACACAGTCCCCGCGCCCGCCGGCTCGCGTTCGAGTTGGTAGCCCGTGTTGATCCGATTACCGCCGATCAACTGCTTGCCGGTATGTTGAATGATCCCAGCCTGGAACTTCGCCGTGATGCCGTGCAAAAGTTGATTGATCAGGCCAATCAGGCGCTCGCCCCCACCAATCCGGCTGTCGCCGTCCCGCTCCTGCAATCAGCGCTGAAGTCCGCGCGCGATGTCACGCAGATTGACGACATTGCCGGGAAACTCCAGGGGCTGGGCCAGCCCGTGGACTTGCAGAAGCATTTTGGTTTCCTAAGCGAATGGAAGGTGATTGGTCCGTTCGACAACACAGAAAACAAGGGTTTTGAAACCGCCTATCCGCCAGAAGTAAAAATTGACCTGACCACGGAGTATGACGGCAAGAAGGGCAGGATCCGCTGGCAGGATTATGTCACCAAGCACAAGTACGGCATGGTGGACATGAACCAGCCGTGCGGCAAACTCAAGGAGGTTGCCGCTTATGCAACGATGGATTTTTTCTCGGACCGGGCGCGGGCGGTGGAGTTGAGGCTCGGGGGCAAAAATTCGTGGAAGGTTTGGCTGAACGGCAAACTACTCTTTGCCCACGACGAGTACCATACCAACGCGGAGATTGATCAGTATCTCATGGCCGCCCAGCTTCAGACGGGCCGTAACACCATCCTCGTGAAAGTTTGCCAGAACGAACTGGTCAAGGATTGGACTGAAGAATGGGAATTTCAACTGCGGGTGACCGACGCGCTCGGAACACCCATCGTTTCCGCCAGTCCGCCACGCGACGCCGATGCCGGGAAACCCGCGGGCAATCAAGCCACG
>JANYBF010000120.1 GCA_025360895.1 Verrucomicrobiota bacterium | reverse complement strand
CCTTCGCTGCCGAACTGCGCGGCGGACTTGTCGTTGAGCAACAATTGCAGATCATCGCGGTGCGGCCCGATGAGGGTGGTCCGATACCGACGTTCGCGGTCGCGCACCTGGGCCAGTTCCACCGCAAAATCACCCTTCACGCCCGGTTCGTAGGCGATGCGCAATTCCTCGGCGTCGTGGGAAATCCGCCGATAGGCCAGCCGTGCGAGGGGTGAGAGTTTGGGGATCAACTCACGTCGCTGCCGGATGAGTTCGTTCCCTAGTTTAACAAGCTCCTCGGAAAAACTGTCGAGCGAGGCGGAGTTGGGAACCGATTGCTTGAGCAAGGCGTTGCGCGAGCGGACACAGTGCATGTAACGCTGAAGCAAAGCGAGATAACCAGTTTGTGTTTGCGAAAGCAGCAGATCGAGAAAGCGCCGGCGCGTGCGGCTGGTGCCTTTGATGAGTTGCAAGTCTTCGGTGCAGAACACCACGGTGCGCAGGGTGCCAAGGTAGTCGCCGAGTCGCTTAACGGGCCGGCCATCAAGCGTGAGATTCCGCTCGCGTGCCGACCAATACATTTTGATCTCATGTTCCGCCGGCCCCACCACTTTGCCCCCCACGAAATAACCCTTTTGCCCGTGACGGATCATCTGCGCGCTGCCCACCCCACGAAAGGAGCGGAGCGTGGCCATCAGGTAAATGGCTTCGAGAATGTTGGTCTTGCCCTGTGCATTGCCCCCGAGCAGGAGGTGGAAACCGGGCGCAAAGTCGGCGTCCATCCGCAGGTAATTGCGGAAGTCGCGGAGTCGCAGATGCGCCAGATGCACTCCGAAAGCATGTGACGCAACCAGCATGGCTGCGAGATTTTTCCGTTCTGGGAGCGCCGCCATCCTTGCCGGCAAATCCCGAACGAGCCTTCACGTTGAAATGCTCCACGGCATTTTACCCGATAGACTTTTTGAAAATTGCCGCTAGAGTTTCCCGGTCCGTCAGCCCTGCAGGGTTTGAGTTGTCCTTTAGAAACCAGGGGCAAGCGGTCTATAACAAATTAACGAACCATGAAATCCATCAAACTCCTCGCCCTGATCGTTTGCGCTGCCGCCCTAGTGGCGGGTTGCGCCACCAAGAAATGCTGCTCCGCCGAAAAAACGGCCACCGCCTCCTGTGGCATGAAGTGCTGCGCCGACGGCAAAACGACCTGCGCCACCTGCGCCACCTGCAGCGCCAAGAAGTAAGCAGCGCCCACCCACAGCGCCCGGCCAAAAGTGAACCTTTGGCCGTTTTTTTTGGCCACGCGTTGCCTCCACTCCGCCCTACCATTTGGGGTTTCGCGCCCGCGGGTATTCCGTTTGACTTTGCCAGCCTTTCGCCAAGCATTTAAGCCATTATGGAATGGATTACGTCACCAGAAATCTGGATCAGCCTGCTCACGCTGACCGTGCTCGAGATCATCCTGGGCATTGATAACATCGTTTTCATCTCGATCCTCGCGGGCAAACTGCCCAAAGAACAACAGGCCAAGGCTCGCCAAACGGGCCTGATGCTGGCGCTCATTACGCGCATCCTGCTCCTGTGCGGCCTGGCTTTCATGGTCAAGCTGACCAAACCGCTGTTTGAGATTCCGACCCTCGGCCTGCTCGACCATCCTCATCCGGTATCGGGCCGCGACCTCATCCTCATCTTCGGCGGCTTGTTTCTGCTCTGGAAAAGCACCCATGAAATCCACGGCAAACTCGAAGGCGAAGACGGCGAGGTCACCAGTCGCGTGGCGCCCAAGTTCGCCGCTGTGATCGTGCAGATTCTGCTTCTCGACATCGTGTTCTCCCTGGACTCGGTCATCACCGCCGTGGGCATGGCTAAACATCTAGGCGTGATGATTGCCGCCGTGATCATTGCCCTGGTGTTCATGCTGTTCTTCGCCGGACGGATCAGTGATTTCATTCACAAGCATCCGTCCTTGAAGATGCTGGCGTTAAGCTTTCTGCTGCTGATCGGCTGCGCGCTGGTGGCGGAAGGGTTCCACAAAGAAATCCCGAAGGGCTACATTTACTTTGCGATGGCTTTCTCGGTCGGTGTGGAAAGTCTGAACATCCGGACGCGGACGAAGAAAAAGCCCGCGCCGGTGGCACTGCACCAGCCGTATCGGTAAGCCGCCATGAAACGGCGCAGACTCCGAAGCCCGCCGGTTTCGCCGGGTGGGTTGGAGCACTTCGGTTTTTGGTTCTCCATAAGCCTGTCAAATATGCTCGCCCGCAGCTCAAGCACGCCGGAGCGATCAGACCGCCGCAGTCTATTCACTGGGGGGAAGCCGGAAGCGATTCAACTCATTTCCGTCCGCCGGGTCACTCGGATTTCAATTCACCCTGTTGAATAGCGTTGCCCCGTTTGCAAACGCTCATTAACGTCCCGGCGTGGCAGTCAAACTTACGATTCTCGGCAGTGGCTCCGCCGGCAACGCTTCCTACGTCGAAACCGACGAAACGCGCGTGCTGGTGGACTGTGGCTTCAGCCCGCGCCAGATCCGCCAACGACTTGCCACCATCGGGCGGGCGCCGGAAAATCTCACGGCCATCCTCATCACTCACGAACATAGCGATCACATCGCCGGCTTGGTGGGCATCGCCGAAAAACTCGGGATCCCCGTCTATTGCAATCGCGCCACCAAGGATGAAATCGAGCGCACCTTGAAGGCGCATTTAGACTTCCGCCTCTTCACCGCCGGCGGCAGCTTTGATGTGGGCGACATCGCGGTCGAAACGTTTTCCATCCCGCACGACGCGCAGGACCCCGTTGGCTACCTGCTCCGCACCAGCGGCGGCAACCTCGGGTTCGCCACCGATCTCGGCCATGTCACCAAGCTGGTCCTTGAACGCATCCGCCCCGCGAACGTGCTGTTGCTCGAAGCCAATCACGATGTAAAAATGTTGCAGGATTGCGTGCATCGCCCGTGGAGTTTGAAACAACGCATCCTCAGCCGGCATGGCCATTTGTCCAACGAAGCCGCCGCCGATTGTACTGCGGAAATCATGTCCGACGACCTGCGCCATTTGTATCTCGGCCACCTGAGCAGCGATTGTAACAAGCCGGAACTAGCCTTCGGGGTGGTCCAAAAGCGGCTCTCAACCATTGGCGCGACCCATGTGCAACTCGCCCTGACGACTCAAGCCGCCCCCTGCCCCACGTTGAGTTTGTAACCGCACATGTTTGCCGTTCGTCGCATTGATTCCCTCGATCTGCCGGAGCTCGCGCCGTATCGCACGTTGAAGCGCAGCGTGGAACACGAGGCGCAGGGCATCTTCGTGGCCGAGGGCGACAAGGTGGTGCAACGGCTGCTGGAAAGCCGCTTCGAAGTCGTCTCGGTTTTGCTGCCGGCAGAACGACTGGCCGAGTTTGAACCGTTGTTGCGTGCCCGGCCCGAGCCAAACATTCCCGTTCACGTCGTGGTGCGGAAGGAGATGCTCGAAAAACTCGTCGGCTTCGATCTGTATCAAGGCGTTCTGGCCGTAGGACGGATTCCGGCGCCTCACTCGCTGGCGACCCTTATCGCGGCGAACCAACGGCCCCGACTGTTCGTGGCGGTGGATGGTTTGACGAACGCCGAAAACATCGGCGTGCTGGTGCGCAACTGCGTGGCATTCGACGTGCAGGCGTTGCTGGTCGGCGAAACCTGCGCCAGCCCCTTTCTCCGGCGCGCGGTGCGCAACTCGATGGGAGCGATTTTTCATCTGCCCGTCATCGCAACGACCAATCTCGTCCACGCACTAGCTGAATTGCGTGCTCACGGCGTTCGCTGCATCGCCGCGCACCCGCATGCGGATCAAAAGTTTTTGTCCCAGGCAAATTTCTCCGGCGATTGCTGCCTGGTCTTTGGCAGTGAAGGAAAAGGACTTTCAGTTCCGGTGTTGGCGGCGTGCGGCGAAGCAATCGCGATTGCAATGCCGCCCACGGTGGATTCACTCAATGTTGGCAGTGCGGCCGCAGTCTTTCTTTACGAAGCGAGTCGTCAGCGCGGAAGAGGTTAAAACCGCCGGCGCCAACTTGCGCGCTCCGATGTAGAGTCGGTTTGAAAGTAGCAGCCGACGTAAGGAGACTCTAATTTTTAGCCGTCACGGTCGGCAAACGCCGAAAGATTTGAGCCTTGTTACATCGGTAGCTGTGATCAAGTTATCGTCTCCAACTTCACCGGCACATTCGACTTTTCGCCCGGCGGCTTGAGTTTGGTGAGTAAACCAATCCAGAAACCGAATCCGTAGAGCCCATGCGTCAGCACAATGCACGGCAACGCGCACAACGCACGCACAACTCCAGCCTGAGGCACCAACGCGAACACTTGCAATCCCACCGCCACCGCGTACAAAGCCAGCGGTAAACTCCAAAGCTCAGGTATGTACTGTGATCGAGTTACGAAGGTGAAGTTCAACACAATTGGAAGCGTGAGGAGATAAACCAGGAAGAGCGGCGGCACGAAGTTCAGCGCCGAACCAAACGTCGGCGTCGCGCGAAACTGCTCGGCCCGGCCCCGACCGTACGTCCGCAGCATCTTCGCAAACGACCCCAAAGTGCGTCGCGGGCGCCGGTAAACAAACAACTCCGGGTCGTACCGCAACTTGCCACCTGCGCGTTGAATCTCGTCCATGAGCGCGTTTTCCTCGTTCGGATACAGCGCCTCGTTGAATCCGCCGTGCTTCAACAATGGTTCCCGCCGCGCCACCAGGTTGCAAAGGATCAACTCCTTCTCGCTGGTTGCGCGCACCCCGCCCACTTTGGCGTAACGCGCCCGGCTCGGGCCAAAGGCCAGCCAACTCGCCAGCACCAACGCGAAGATTTGCTCCAACGCCGGCGCATCCGCCGGACACAGATTTGGCCCGCCAACCATTTGTATCTTGGGGTCTCGAAAATGTTCCACTGCTCGCCGCAGATTTCCGGGGAGCACGAGCGCATCGTCGTCGAGAAAATAGATCAATGTCCCTCGTGCCGCGCGCAACGCGGTGTTGCGTTGAACCGACGGCTGCTTGCCCCGGGCCAGAATGATTTCGAGTTTGTCGGCGGGATAATCCAATCGTCGCGCCGCCGTCGCCGCCTTGACTTCGGGTTCGTCCGGTCGCGCCGGGATGATGACAGTCACGCTCGGCAATTCATCGCTCACGCCGACAGGCTAGGGTTCTGCCGGCGAAGTGCAAAGGGCAAAGTGGCTCAAGCCCTTTCACCCCTTGCCACCACCTGTGAACTCGGACAAAATCTCCGGAGGTCAACGACGCCCAATCAAAACCAGATTCCACACTTTTGCAAACTAACGCCTGATGAAATATTCCTTCATTCTTCCGCTGCTGGCCCTCGCCCTCGCCGTCCAAGCTCAAGAACCCAAACCGCTCCGGGCGGGCATCATCGGGCTGGATACCTCCCATGTCGTTGCCTTTGTCGAGACGCTGAACAAAGGCCCCAAAAATCCGGAGGACCAGGCCAAGGTTGCGGGCGTAAAAGTCGTGGCCGCTTATCCCCCAGGCAGCAAGGATATCGAAAGCAGCACCAGGCGCGTACCGGAATACACGGCGAAAGTGAAGGCGATGGGTGTCGAGATTGTAGATTCCATTGATGAGCTCTTGAAGCAAGTGGATGTGGTTTTCCTCGAATCCAACGATGGCCGGGTGCACTGGGAGCAGCTCCAACTGGTGCTCGCGGCGCGGAAACCGGTGTTCATCGACAAACCCATTGCTAGTAATCTCGCGGATACCCTGCGCATTCTTGCAGCGGCAAAAAAAGCGAACGTGCCGATCTTCTGTGCCTCCTCGCTGCGCTTTGGCAAGACGACGCAGGCCGTCCGCAACGGCGCCATCGGCCAGGTGAAACACGCCGAAGCCTTTAGCCCCGCCGAACTGGAGCTGCATCATGTGGACCTCTATTGGTACGGGGTTCATGGGTGTGAATCGCTGTTCACCGTGATGGGCCCGGGCTGCAAGTCGGTGAAGCGAGGCACGACCACCGATGGCAAGATCGAGGTGACGGGCATGTGGGAAGGCGGCCGCACGGGCATTTTCCGCGAGGCCAACGACACGGATCGCAAGGGTTATGGCGGCAAGGCCGTGGGCGAGAAAGGCGAGTCGGCCGTTGGGAGCTACGATGGCTACGATCCGCTTCTGTTCGCCATCGTCCAGATGTTCCGCGACGGCATTGTGCCGGTGAGCACCGACGAAACGCTGGAGCTTTATGCTTTCATGGCCGCCGCCGATGAGAGCAAACGGCGCGGCGGCGCGGAAGTAATGCTGAAGGAAGTGATCGATCAGGCCCGCGCCGAAGTGGCTGCCAAACCTTGACGGACCGCAGCGCGACTGAGCGAAGGATTCGCTAACGTGACCCAGCTTTGAAAAGCAGCAATTCCAAAACGATCAAAATCGCCCTGGTCGGGGCCGGCATGTTTGGTGGCGACGTTCACCTGCGCGCCTACGCCGACCTGCAACGCTTCGGCATTGCCGGCCAGCTCGCCCGCCTCGGCCTGGACCAGTACGCGCGCGACTTCGCATCGGTAAATTTTGAACTGGTTGCGATCGCGACGCGTTCGCCGGCCTCCGCCGAACGCACGGCCGCCGCATTCAAAGAATGGACAGGCGCCCGACCGAAAACGTATTCCGGCGAAACTCCGTGGCGCGACATCCTCTGCGACTTTCCCGACCTCGATGTGCTGGCCGTCGCCACGCCGGACCATCTGCACACCCCGGTCATCCTCGCCGCGCTCGCTGCGGGCGCGCATGTCATGACCGAGAAACCCATGTGCCTCGACATCGCCGAGGCGGATCAGATCATCGAACTCGCGCAAAAGCAAAACCGCATCGTGGCGGTGGACATGCACAAACGTTACGACCCGGACCATCTGCGCGTGCGCAACGATATTGCCCAACGCATCGGCGAACCGCTTTACGGCACGGCTTATCTCGAAGAGCAGCTCGAAGTTTCCACCAGTACGTTCAAGTGGGTTGAGCAGAGCGACCCGTTCAGTTATGTCGGGCCGCATTGGGTGGATTTGATTTACCATTATTACAAGAGCAAGCCCGTCTCCCTCACGGCCGTCGGCCAGAAGAAGCGCCTCATCCGCGACGGCATCAACGCCTACGACGCCGTGCAGGTCCGCGTGGATTTCGCCAACGGCATGAGCATCAACTTCCACAATAACTGGATCACGCCCGCCGACTTCGAGGGGCCAGTGAATCAGGGCCACGAAATTGTGGGCGCAGACGGCAAGGTGGAGAGCGACCAACAGTATCGCGGCTTCCGCTGGTGGAATGCGGGCGGCGGCAGTCGCACGAGCAATAATCATTTCACGCGCGACGTGAAGCGCCCCAATGGCTCGCCCGCCTATGTCGGCTACGGCGTGGACAGCCTCATCGCTGGATTGGTTGCGATTTGTCGGGTGAAGTTCCTCGACGAATCACGCGACGCCATGGCGGAAATCTATCCCACCGCCGAAGATGCGCGCATCGTTGTGGCCATCGTCCATGCCGCGCGGCTTGTGCGCGATTTGAACTTCAAATATCTGAGCGAAGGCAAAGGCGCGCCCGTGACAGCGCGCTTCGGTGAGGATGGTATCACGATTGTTGACCCGCACCGCGCGAGCGAAGGGGAAGTATTCCAGCGGATTTACAGCAAGGCGATTTGAGATAGTTTGCTGTGGGCAGACCTGGCCTCTACTACGACTTCAGCCGGAAAAAATTCCGCTCTGCCGTTGCAGGAACAGTCACGGAGATTTTCCCGGCCTTGGTTCACGGCGGGTTAGGCAAACAGGCGCCGGTGGCCGGATTATACAGCTCCGCGCTTGTCAAAAGGCCGATGCCGTTGCCTCGTACCTGCCCACGACGAGCACCTTTCCGCTGGGCAGCAGCGTGGCGGTGTGGTTGTAGCCCGCTTCGGTGAGGCTGACAGTGGGGGTAAACCCATCGCCGTGGGCGGCGGTTGCCCGGTAGCC
>JANYBF010000115.1 GCA_025360895.1 Verrucomicrobiota bacterium | reverse complement strand
TGCAATGCAGTAGAAAACCATCCCCTCCTCACACCTGCTTCCGCATGAAAACTCCGATTCCTACTGCATGGATTCGGCTTAGGCAAACGCCTTCGTGCGCACGGCAAGTTCCCTCACCACGCCGTCGGAAAGTTCCTGCGGCGTGGAAGCGTCCAGTGAATGGTCAGGCCCATGCGCCGTTTGTAGCAACTGACCGAAGCGCACTCAAGCCTGGTTCAGATGAAGTTCGGTGAAATGCGATTCGAGTCGGCTCAACCACCGTAAAGCGATTTCCAAAGTTCAGGCGAAGCGCGGAAACTGGTCTGGCGCAAGCGATCAAGAGCTTCGGGGAGTTTTAACAAGCCAGCCTGGGCCGCGTCGCGAAGCACCGCCAGAGTTCCCGCGATTTTCAAACCACGCTGCACCGCCAGAACACGCGCCGCAGATTCATCCAGCAGCACCACATCCGCGTGAAGTTTCTCCGCCAGCAAGATGGCGGTGTGCTCGCCAGCATCCAGATTCGCCAAAGTGTCATCCGCCGGAGTTGGATCAGCCTGAACTTTCAGCCAATCGGGTGCGGTGGTTGCCCAAGCGCGGATCAAAGCCGGCGCAGCAGGATGACGAAGTTCGGCAAGAACCGTTTGGGTGGTGACGACGCTGCCGTAGAGTTTGGGCAATACTTCCGCATGACCGATGAGAATGAGGTAACAAAGCGGCGAAGTGTTGCTGACGACGATCATCAGCTTCGCGCGGAACGCAACGCGGCGAGGTCGCGTTCCAGATCGGCCTCGGTGTAAGCGAGCCATGCGCCGACGCGTTTGAGAAATTCCTCGGTTTCCCAACGCGACTGGTGGCCGAGCAACTGACCGACTTGATGCGCCGTGAGTGCGCCCGTGCGATAGGCCTCCACCGCCACCGCCTCCAACACGCGCCGGGGAACATCCTTCCATTGCGAACGCAAAGGCGCGGAAACGACCTCAGGAATTTCAATGGCTACGTTCATGCGCTAGAAAATAGCGTGAGAAACGCGCACCGACAAGCAGACAACAGACAAATCTGCCATTCCAGGAACAGATGGATAATGGTGTTGACGCTCGCCCTCATCCCGGCCTTCTCCCCGGGGAGAAGGAGAATAGTTCGCCGGTTTCTTGGAATGTCGTGTGGCGGTGCTGGCAGGAGCGGCGGCGAGCAAACAGGAAACGGACGAAGGCGATTCCCTCTCCTTGGGGAGAGGGCAAGGGTGAGGGAGGTCGTGAACGCAAAGACTTACCGAGCGCGGGCGGGCTTTATTTATCGTTCGGAAATTCCAAGATGACGAACACGCTTTTGCATGTGTCGTAGAGAATGGTGAGCGAATAGCAGAGGCACGCCGGAAGCAGGATGCCAATCACAAGCGCGATGTTCGGCTTGTCTGCAATGATGGGGGATTTCTCCACCATTAATGCAATTAGCGAAATCACAATCAGCACCACCTGCTCTTGGATTGAAAGCAACATTTCCATTTTGGTCTTCTGGAAAGCATCGTGCTTTCCTGCCTTGTCCATCAGTTCTCGTACTTTAGTCAGCACGACACTGAGTGTCGGTGCGTTTATCGCCAGCAAGCCAAAGAGGATTGCGACAAGGTTTCCGCGAAGGAAGTCGCTCAAAAAGGTTGTCTGCAACACCCTCTGAAGGACGTAAAGCAACACGCCTCCACCGAAGGCTTTCAGTATGTTGGACAGCACGGCACTCATTTGTCCAAAAGAGTCTTAAGCACTGCAACAGCAGATGGTGCGTCGGCGGCTTCAACTTGCTCAATTTCGATCGTCTTCACCGTTTTCGATGTCTGTATTACACGCTTAATGCCTTTCAAGCGGATACCAACATTCCCGCCGCCTTTAGACGAATAATCCACCAGATTTGCAATCGTCTGATTATCCTTTTGTATTTTCAGCGAAGACGCCGGGTCCGCGTGTATTTCAACGGCGGTTGTCGTCGAATTCGTGCTCTTCGCGAAGATTTTATTTCTTCGCTCAGAGTTTGGCTGATGTTCGCCATGTTCGGCGTCACCAGTTCAAAACGGACTTCCTGAATCTTGCCTCTATTGCGTTCGATGATTCCCCAAAAAAGTCGCTCCTCAAAAAGCGGCTCCCAATGGACTCTCAAGTTTGATTTCGCCATCGTCTTCTCAACCGGTGTCATAATTTGGCGAATTACGGTTTCCGGTAACTGGAACGCTGCATATCGCTTCTCAATGGCTATGAATTGTTTATCTGGGGCGTTCCAAATAAACGCTAGTGTAGTCCGTCAAACAGAATGTAACTTATCGAGTTTTGAGCGCCCGCGTTTTACTTTTTCGAGGATGTCCGTTGCGCGGGCGGTCCAAATCCACGGTTTGGGATGGGCATTGTGAACGGCCAGATACTCCTCAATG
>JANYBF010000105.1 GCA_025360895.1 Verrucomicrobiota bacterium | reverse complement strand
CGATCTTTCATCCAGCGACCGCTGGCCTCTTGAAACTCACTCGATTCGAGATGGCCGCCGTGGCTGTCGAAGATTTGCAACGCATCCACGCCCGCGGCGATTTGCATTCTCAAGTACGCCGTGACGGCGGCGGTGATTTTTTCCGCCAAGGCAAAATAAGTCTTCGGATCTTCGCGGAACAATGCCAGCGCCCGGCTGTATTTGGGCACGCTCGCACCTTCCATCATGAATGTCGCCAGCGTCCACGGCGAACCACTGAAACCAATGAGCGCCGTCTGATCGCCGAGTTCTTCACGGAGCAGGCGCAAGGCTTTGTCTACGTAACTCAACTTCTCGCACACCTGTTGAACGGAAAGTTTCTCGATATCCGCCTTGCTCTGAACCGCGAAATCCATCTGGACGCCGCCGGTCTCCTTGAAGTGATACGTCTGCCCCATCGCTTCGGGGATCACGAGGATGTCGCTGAAAAGAATCGCCGCATCGAAGCCGAATCGTCGCACCGGCTGCAAGGTGACTTCGACAGCGAGCTCCGGGTTCTGGACGAGCTGGACGAAAGTGTAGGTTTCCTTGAGCTTGCGATACTCGGGCAGGGCCCGGCCCGCCTGGCGCATCAGCCAGACGGGCGGACGATCATTCGGGCGGCAATGGCAGGCGTTCAGGAAGCGCTGGCGGCTGGTCATGGGAGGGCTCACGATTGTTTGAGGAAGGAGGTCACCATGTTTTCCAACGCCGAAATCCAGCGCGGATGTTCGTTCATGCAGGGAATACGGGTGAATTCCTTGCCGCTGGCCGCCAGGAAGTCGGCGCAGCCGCGCATTCCGATTTCCTCAATAGTCTCCAGGCAATCGGAGACGAACGCCGGACAGATCACGAGCATCCTTTTCTTCCCTTCCTGCGCCAGGCGCACCAATTCGTAATCCGTGTAGGGTTTCAGCCAGGGGTCGCGGCCGAGGCGTGATTGGAACGAGACGGAGTACTTTTCCTTCGGCACGCCGGCGAGTTTCACGAAGGCCGCCGTGGTGGCGAAACATTGCGCGCGATAACACGTCGCCTGGGCCGGGCTGGCGATTTCGCAGCAGTTTTCAACTTTGAGGCAATGGCAGCCGGTGGGATCGGACTTGCGCAGATGCCGCTCTGGAATGCCATGATAGCTGAACAACAGATGATCGTAATCCTGCTTTAGGAATTCTGACGCGCTGGCCACCAGGGCAGCGATGAAATCCGGCGCATCGAAGTAGGGCGGTTGCACCGTCAGCTTCATTTGCGGGGCGACTTGCGCCGCGACTTCCTGCACGCGGACGACGGCAGACTCGTAGCTCGACATGGCGTAATGCGGGAACAACGGGATGAGCAGCACGTCCTTCGCGCCTTTGGCAACGAGATTTTTCACCGCCGACTCGATGGAAGGATTTTGGTAACGCATCCCTAGTTCCACTGGCACGTTGACGCGTAGCTGCAAGTCGGTCCGGATGTGCTTGCTCGTGACGACCAGCGGTGAGCCGTCCTTGGTCCAAATTTTTTCGTAGGCATGGCCGGATTCCACCGGACGTTTGATCAGAATAAGACCCACCAAAAGGCGGCGTAGCGGCCAGGCGACATCAATCACCCGGCCGTCCATCAGAAACTGATTCAGGTAACGCCGCACGTCCGGAACGGACGGCGAATCAGGAGAACCAAGATTGACCAGCAAAATACCTTTGCTCATGGGGTTGTGAATCCGTGCTTGGTCTTGATCATTATTTTCAGCTTAATTTTTGCTGTTTAGCTACGGTGATAAAGATTAAACCGGAGATTAAGATTAAGCTGCCCCGGTCGTCACGAACCTTTGGGCGCGTTCGACGACATTTATTCCGGACCCGATCGCATCGCTGAGCGAAACCCCGTCGCGATAATGGCCGGCAAGAAAAAAGCCGGGGGCTTGGGTCTCGGTCTTGGTCATCAAATCCTTGAAACGTCCATAGCCGACGTTGTATTGCGGAATGGCTTTCGGGTAGTAAACACAATGTCGGAAAGTGGGCTGGCCGCGCACCCCGAGCAGCACGCGCAGGTCCCCGCACACGAGCGCGACGAGTTTCTCTTCCGGCAGCGAGGCGAGTTCCGGATAACGCTCGCCGCCAATGTAGGTCGTCAGCGTGAGATGGCCGGCGGGCGCGCGATTTGGAAACAGTGAGGAAGAGAAGAGCGTGCCGAGACTTTTGAAGCCCGCGATCCTGGGAATCAACATGCCAAAGCCCGCACACGGATGCGCCACGTCTTCACGGCGAAAACCCAACACCACGCTGGCAACGGGCGGGTAACGGATTTCGG
>JANYBF010000086.1 GCA_025360895.1 Verrucomicrobiota bacterium | reverse complement strand
TCGTCCATGTCGGCGGCTGCGCATCCGGCGGTAGTTCGGCAGCGGTCGGCGTGGCCTGCGCGGTGAATTTACCGCGCGGCGCACGCGACGCGACCATCGCCCGGTCCAACAGATCAAACGAGACTCCGCCGCGATGCTGCGTGCCGTAGCGAATCCCAGCCCGCGCGGCCACGAGGTCTTGCTGCCAGCTTGCGTGAAAGTCCGCGACCGCTGCATCCGCGCCTTCGATCTGCACGAGCAGCTTCACGTCGTGCAGCGTCATGTGATTGCGAAACGCATAGCGGAAATTCTGCGCCGCCGCGCCGAGCGCAAACGTCTGCCGTGCGCCGGGCAACTCCGCGCCGCGTTGCGAAATCCCCAGCGTCAATTTGCTGCCCGCAGCGCCGCGTCCGCTGAAGGTGACTTCCACTTGATCGTTGTGCAGCGAGAGTTTGGCGACAGGCAACTCCTGCCGCGCTACGCTGGAAAAACTCTGCGGCGCAGCCAGCGCCACCGACTGCACTTTCGCGTGAAACGGCACGACGTAGGTGCTGCCTTCAAACGTGCCTTCGCTCGTCAGCGATTTTAGCAATCCATTGCGCCCCGCGCCCACGCCGATTTGCGCGATGTTAAATCGGGTCGGACCCTGCGGCCCATCGTTCACCATCACGGGCCGCACTTGGCCCACGCCGCCGATCTGTCCCGGACGCGGCTCGCCGTCCGCCGCCAGCATTTGCGGAGAGATGGGCTCCTGCATATTCGCGGCGAGCAAGCCCTGCTTCCACTGCCATTTCAGCCGCGTGTATTCGTAAGGCAGTTCGTTGTTTTGGTATTCGCCGTAGCTGAAGTTCCATTGCCCGGAAGTGTTTGGAGAGATGACCTGCCAGATTTCGTGATAGACGCCCGGCAGCGGTGAATAAACCGAGCCGCCCGTGGAGGTGCCCAGCGTCAGCCCCGCGATGCCCATGTCTTTGCCAAAGCCGGGGCGGTGATTTTTGATCAGCTCCGGCGCAAAGCCCGCGAGCAACGAGTCGCGCTTTGCATCAGCAAAGCGAGTGGCGAGTTGCATGTTCCAAGAATACTCCGCCCACTCGTCGAAGTAAGGCGGGAACGGCTTTTCCCGGCCCACCACCGTGTCCCACTCACCGCGATTTTGCCCACGCGGAGGGTCCACTTCCGCCCACGATTTGAAGGGCGTTTTGCACTGCGAGTTCAGCGCCTCAATGGTCCCAAAGCGCGATTTTAGAAACAGCACGAACTGCGAGATATTCGCCGCCTTGTAATCCATCGCAGCGCCCAACTCATGCAGCGAAGTCGCGCCGACGAAATGCTCCGCATCCATCCCGAGGCCGCGCACATTCGCCGCGCTCAGCCAGAAGAACACTCGCGAGTGCAGCAAGAGCTGGCGGTCAATCGAGACATCGCCTTTGTAAATCGAGCTGTCGTTCTCCGTCTTTCCATCCGCCGCCACCACGCTGTAGGCGGAGAGTCCTTGCGCGTCCTTGATTTCGCCGACTTTCGTCCACGTATTCAGCCACACGCTCCAGTAGGGGAAAAGCAGCTCGCCCATTTTCAGCGGCTTCGCGCCGAAGCGATCTCCCACCCATTGCAGCGGGTCTTCCGAGAGCAGCAGCTTTGGGTCGCGAGTCTTGTCGTAGGCCCGCCAAATGTCCGGCACGTTGTTATTGCCGCCTTGGCCATAACCACCGCGACGCACATAACCGACATCTTGCTTCATGTGCAGATTCCAAAATGAATTCTCCCGTCGCCCCACATCTTGCGTCGCCTTCGTCCGGCCCGCCTCATCCAGCAGGTCGAGTTTGGATAAAACGACATCATCATTCCGCCCCGCGAGCAGGTAGGATGAATCGTAAGCCGATGCGGAAAGCACCGTTTGCTCGTCAGCCTGCGGGAGCAGAAAAGCCCGCGATTGCGGCGGCGTCTTATCGGAAAACTGATAGGCCATCGCCGCGCGCACCGCTGGAAAGTAAGCCAGCAGCCTGTCGCGGTCCGTCTCCGGCAAAGTCGTGAATTGCACCGTGCCCCGACCCGGCGGACGCGCCACCTGCCAGCGCGCCAGTGCCTTGCCCTGCGCACTCCACAGCCCGATCGGTAGCGCCGTGTGAGTTTGATCCCTCGGCGCGACGAGAATCTGCTCATCCTCCCCGCCCAGAAATCTCCCGCTCGCCAGCACCACCGGCGTCGCAATCTCCGGCGGCAGCGCGATCACCGTTTGCAGCAACCCGCGATCATCGAACACCCGAATCTCCCTCGGCTCAGCGGCAAACGGAGCCGCCGCAATCCAGTCGCGCGATTCCCCGCGCAACGCCACGACCTGCACGCCGCCCTTCACCTGCGGTGGAAACGCCGCGAACTGCGATTGCAGCATGCCATAGCGATTCAGCACACGAACGACCGTGCCATTTTCTGCATCCGCGCCCTCGCCACAAACCAAGCGCGGCGGCAAATGCACATCCGGCGGCCCCAGCCGCTTCGCAAACTCCTCCGTGCTGTAACCCAGCTCCAAAAAGACATCCGTCATATGGATGACATTGCGCCCATCACTGAATCGCAACGTATCCGGCAGCTCCTCGCGCTGCGGAAAAATCATCATCCGCTTCTGCCACTCCGGCGAACGGTCGGTCACCTTCGGCGCAACGACCTCTTCCTTGGCTTCATTCGGCCCCTGCGCGATGGCCTGAGCGGTTACCAGAAAAATGGATAAGAATCGAAATTTGATCATAAATCAGGAGAGAAACAAATTAGCGCACTTTGATGCGGAATACGGTGGCGTATTCTCCTTTGTAGTCCTTGGGCACGTCGATCGAGAGGCCAGAAGTCTCCAAGTTATGAGGCCACTCGATGCTCCAATTTAGTTTGTCGGGCCAGCCCAGCAGCGTGACCTCCTCCACTTTGCGCCCCATCACGCCGCCATAGGTTTCGCCGAGTTGCGTCAATATAACCCGCTCTTTCGGCTTCCCAAAAACGATGGCATAGACGGTATCATCTCCTCTGCTGGTATAGCGGATTTCTCCCGATTTGAACTTCTGTCACGCGCTGGGATCCAGCGGTGCAACGGTGGAGTAGGCATGATCGCACCACACCAGCCACGGGCGAGTGCCCTGGATGGATTCGCCGTTTATCTTCATCCAGCGCCCAAAACCCTCCAGCATTTCCTTCTGCAACTCGGGCAAAGTGCCATCGGGCCGCAGACTCAGGTTTAGCAAAACGGTGCCATTTCGGCTGACATTATCGGCCACCAGATGCACCAACGCCTCCGACGTGTAGGCGCAATTTTTCTCGGCAGCTTCATCGTAGAACCAAGGCCCGTAGGCGGTGGTATCCGTCATCCACGGGTGCGGCATGGATTGGATGCTTTTGTGAATTTCATAATTGGTCATCAGCGCAGGCGAATTCGGATGCTGCTTCACCACCATTACGCCCGCTGGCTTTCCGCCATGTTGCTTCGCATTCAGATTGTAATAACTGGCAATAAAATCGCGGGCCATCTGCGGCGGAAGGTTGTGAAAATTGCCGTCCTGCCACCACATATCCGGCTGATAGTTTTCAATGAGTTCCAGACTTCGCAGATACCACTGGCGATCCAGAAACTCGCGATTTCCTTTCTCCGGCCCATAAAAATCCACTGGGTTTAATCCATTCCACCACTTCCCCACGCCATCGGCTGCGGTTTGTCGCGCATCGTAAGGAATCCCCGCAAACGGCCCCTCTTTGTCCTGCCCGAACGCATCCGCCATGTGCCACGACCACTCCGAGTGATCCGTGATCCCAAAGCGCAGCCCGTGCTTTTGGCAGGATTCTTTCCACTCTTTTAAGATGTCACGATGCGGGCCGACATTCACGGAGTTCCACGGACGATAGGTGGAATCAAACATATCAAAGCGGTCATGGTGCGCCGCCTGCGCCGCGACAAAACTAAAACCGCACTCTTTGAATAACTTGCCCAACGCATCGGCATCAAACTTCTCGGCACGCCACAAATTCGCGATGTCCTTCCATCCGATATTCGAGGGATGACCGTATTTTGCATTGAATTTTGCCTGATCGCTCTCGTGATAGCGAAAACGCGCCGGCCACGCGAAACGCCCCTCTAGCGAGGCGGGCCCCCAGTGCAGGCCGATCCCGATTTTCCCATCATAAAGCCACTGTGGCCCCTCAAAAGTGCGCCAGCAATCCGCCCGAGGATCTGGCGAATACGGCCCCGGCACCGCCGCCACCGCAGGCAGAGGATTGGGAATTGGTCGCGGCCTTTTCGCCGGGTTAGCATTTAGCTGCGGCTGCCATTTCTCCGCCAAAGGATCGACAGGCGGTGCCGCCAGCACGGAGGAATAGGTGACCGCAGCGATCGTTAGGAATAATGGGGTGAGCTTCATCGTGGGTAGTTTTGTAAATTTGTAGCCAGTGCCTTGGTGTCCTCTGCGGCATGGCTAGAGCGTTTCCACCGAACACATAGCTCGCATTCGCAAAAAACCGCCAGCAAATATAGGGCATTCCTCACAACAATTGGCTACATAATTTATGGAAATGCTATAGGCAAGGAACAGATAACAGCCAGACACAAGGTCGCGAGGAGATGCAGCGTGGATTGTTTCATTAGTAAGATGCGTAGTCGTTCCATCTTGTCTTCCTACGGTGTCGGGGATTTGGCCGTCTGCCAACCGTCCACGGTCAGTTCGCCGTTCACGCCGCACTCGAATTTCAACGGCGCTTTGAGGCCGGTGGGAGCACTGGTCATTTTGTTTTCGTAGCGCGTGGTGTCGGTCACGCCGGTGAGTCGGTTGTTCTCCACCACAGCGGCGCCGCTCGCGTCGTTGCGGAAGAGCGGGCGCGGCGTGCCGATACACTCAATGACGTTGTTTTTGAAACTGAACGTCTTGAAATCGCTCTGCTCGTTGAAGCCGAACAGGCCCTCGGTGCGCGGCTCTTTGGTGGTGCGCGCGATGATGTGGTTGTTCCGCACTTCGAGCTTTGCGTAAGGCTCGTTCAGCCACATTACGCCGCGGCCCGGATTGCTCACGAGGTTGTTGTGGAAAAGGCACGGCCCTTTCGCGGGCACGTCGCCAAAGGCGCTGATGAGATTGCTCCCGTCCTGCGCGGAGTCGAAGTCGAAAAGATTGTGGTCCACCTCCACGCCGTTGCGCACGAACTCGATGGAATAGCCGTCGGTGAAATAGTTGTGATGGATGTGAAAAGTGCGCCCGCTTTTTGGCACCGGGCCGCCCGCGTATTTCGGAATACTCACCGCCGCGCGCAGGATGTTATGGTCAATCTCCACATCCTCGTCGCCCTCGAACGGCAGCTCGATGGTGAAGCCCGCTTCGATGGTGTTGTGGTGAATGTGGACGCGGCGTGCTTCCCGGCCCTTGATGCCGTAGTAGTGCTCGTTCGGCGCGGTTTTCGTGACGAGGAAACGGTTGTTCGAGATTTCCGTGTCGCTCATCCAGACGCCGAAAATCGCGCCGCCCGTGATTCCACCTTTCACGCCCGGCTGGCCATTTTCCCAGCGCTGCCCGGCGTCCACAAACGTGCAGTCGTGAATCTTCACCCGCTTCATCCCGTAAGTGCGGATGCCACAATACATGAAGTCCGCGATGCGGAGGTCATGGAAATGCAATCCTTCGTTCGCCATGCCAAAAATCGCGCCGTGCATCTGCGGCCCCGTGAGCGTGAGATGTGAAATGCCAATGTCTTTCGCGTCGTTCGCGCAGCGGATGAGGTAGCCCGAGCGGTCGAATTTCCCGAGGTCCGTCTCCGGGTCCGGCAGCGTCGCCGGGTTCGCCTTCCACGAGTCGGCGCTGGTGATGATGGTTTTGCCAATGCCCGCGCCTTTCAGCGCGATGCCACCTTGCAGATCCAGCGGCTGCTTGAGCTTGAAAGTGCCCGCCGCGAGTTCGATGACCGCCCCGCTTTGCGCAGCGGCGACGGCTGCGACAAGTGTTTCCGTGGAAGTGACCGGCGTGGCGTGCAGCGAAGCGGCGAGGCAGAGGGCGGCAGCGAAAAGGGTGAGTTTCATTTTTTTGAGAACCATTACTACGGGCGAAGTTGGACCGGCATCGCGGGACGATAGACACGAACCGCAGCGATGGGGGTGGCCTCGCTGCCGGTGATTTCCAACGTGTGCTTTGCGTTGGGCAATCCGCTGGCGAGCGTCACCAGCGTTTCCGTGGCGGCGTTCGTCACGCCGGGGGACACGAACTCGTCCACGAAGCGCGGCTCGACTTTCCACTTTACCTCGAACGCTTCCGGGACCGGTTTGATTCCAGCCAGGCTCAAGGTGTAAGTGACGTTCCAGTCGTTCGTCTCGATGACGACGCGGCCGGATTTCGAGACAAAGCGCGCGTCGCTGCGGCCTTCGCCATCGGGGCCGGTCTTCGAGCCGGTGAGCGTGAAGCTGAACAAGTTGTCGTTCGTGGCGTCCGCGCGCTTCGCCGACAGCGTCCAGTCCTCGACCAGCAGCGGTTTCGATGAGCCGATGGGCGCGATGACGGGCCATTTCACCAGCCACTTGCCAGGCGGTTTGGTGACCGCGCGGGTGAGGCTCGACAACTCTGGAAACTCGGATGGCTTGCGTCCATCAAGGCGCACGGCGGCAGGCGCGGCGGCGCCGGGCTTGCAAACGACTTCAATGCGATTGCCCTCGAAGTCGAGTCGCAGCTTGCCGTCGGCCCAGCGCACGTCTTTGCCGACGTCGTAAGTCTTCACCCACTCCTCGGCTGGCGACGGGCCGAGCTTTGGATTGTAGCGCAGATACGCCTTCACACACTCGGCCATGAACCACTCACCGTGGGCGTTGAGATGCACGCTGTCGCGCAGCAGCGCCTTCGGCTCCAGTTTGTTCTCGGTGAGATACGCCTTCCAGAGCGCACGCTGGTCGCACAGTTCCGCACCGTATTTCTTCGCGAGCGACGGCAGCCAGTTGTGGTTCATGAACTGGTCCCAGTGTTTGCCCGCCGGCGGCAGTTTCGCGGGATCGGTTTCCTCCGTGAAGTCCGCCGACTTCGTGACGTGATCATTCTGCATCAAAATTTCCGCCGTGGTCCGCTCGCGGGTGCGGCGGATGATGTCCTCGTATTTGTCGTGCGCGCCATAGACGTGGAAGATGAGCAGGTCCGGCTGAAACGGATACAGGTCAGTCTCGGCGGTCTTGACCAGCATCTGCGATGCGAAGCCGCCGAGCGCGCGGTTCTCGATGACGAGATTCGCGTGCGGAAAACGCCGCCGCAGATCGTCCTCGACCAGCCCGGCCCATTTCTGCTCGGTGATGCTCTGCCCGTAGAACAAAATCCGCACCGTGTTCCGATGCTCCGGCGTGCTGGTGGCCAGCAGGCGCATGGTGCGCTGAATGTTCTTTCCCCAACCGCTCGAATCAGGGAAATGGGTTGGGGGATAGGTTTGGGTTTCAGCGCACAACGCCAGGCTGGCGGATGTGACCAGTCCCGCGAAAGCGAGAGCGCGGACAGTCAGCAGGCAGCTAGGTCTGTTCATGGAGTTACTCTATTCGTGTTGAGCGGTGGCCAGGGGCGCTTGAAACCTTCGCCGGGAATCTTCTTCGTCGCGTCAATGCCCAGCTTGCTGCCGCTGGCGATTTCGC
>JANYBF010000080.1 GCA_025360895.1 Verrucomicrobiota bacterium | reverse complement strand
ATCGAAGTCGTGTTCATGTATCCGTGGGCGGTGATTTACAAGTCCATGCTGCAAGACCCGGCCACGCGAAACATGATCCTCGGTTCGATGCTTTCCTTCCTTGGAATTCTCTTCATCGGCTACATCTACGCGGTGAAGAAGAAAGCCTTCGACTGGAAGAGTTGAACTTGGGAAGCGCAATCGAGCCACGGCTCAGAGCAGCGAAGCATCAGTCGGTCGAGTCGTTGTGTTGGTTGAATGGTGTTTACTGGGTTGATTGTTTTTCTTCTTGAACGTTACCTGTTTTTGCCCGGCGGCAATCGCGGCCAGCCGGATGGATTGGTTGGCCCACGCAACCGCCCGTTCGGAGTCTTCCAGAATGTCCGGTGGCACTTCAAAATAGTTCATAGTCATCACCTTGTTTGCCTTGCGATAGGTGAACGGCTTCATCCCGTGTTCGGTGTACCCCGCTCGGTTGTTTTCATCCACTTTGAAGTAAAGCTGGCCTTCGATCAAGAGGCCGAAGAAGTTCGCGCCGGAGTACAGGCCGTGACCGCCAAACATGGCCCGGGCCCGCAAATCCGGCAATGCGCGCAATTGATCCAGCACGAATTCTTTGAAAGTATCCTCAGTCATAAATCTTGGGCCGGGTGTTTAAGTGCCATTAAACCCCAATCCCCAAATCTTCGCAATCCCGCTTGCCCGGCCCGGATGCTTTGGCTAGGGTGCGCTGGTTATGGAAAGCAACACACCCACGCCGTTCACCCCGCCCCCCCCGATTCAATTGCCGCCGCCCATCATCGTGCCGCCCCCGCCGGCGCCCCCGCGCAAAAGCCGGGGGTGGATGATCATTGCGATTATTTTATTTTTGCTGCTGGGCGTCAGCGTGCTGACCAATCTGGGCAGCTTGTTCAAATCGTTCACCCATCTGAGTGGCATGAGCGGCTCGCACCAACGATCCGTCGGGCCGCGCCTCGACGAAATGGTGTTGGAGGATAATGATGGCTCGGAAAAAATTGCCATGATTCCGGTCGAGGGGATTATCAGCAGTCAGTTGGGGGGGCGCGGCGGCTATAATCTGGTGACCGTAGTGAAGGCGCAGTTGGATCGCGCCGCCGAAGATAAAAAGGTGAAGGCGGTCATCCTCAAAGTGGATTCGCCCGGCGGTGAAGTAATGGCGTCGGATGACATCGCCCGGGCGATCACCGAATTTCAAAGTAATTCGGGCAAGCCGGTGGTCGTTTCGATGGGCAGCCTTGCCGCCTCGGGGGGGTATTACATTTCTGCGCCGTGCAAATGGATCGTCGCCAATGAACTCACAATTACCGGGAGTATCGGGGTGATCATGCAGGGTTTGAATTATCGCGGATTGATGGACAAGGTCGGGCTGCGGCCGGAAGTTTTCAAGAGCGGGAAGTACAAGGACATGTTAAGTGGTTCGCGCGAGCCTGACAGCATCACATCGGAGGAACGGGCGATGGTGCAAAAGCTCATTGACGAGACGTTCGCGAAATTCAAGGGCGTGGTCGCCGATGGCCGCAAGAGCGCCCACGAGGCCAACAAGGATGGGCAGGAGCTTGCAGCGGACTGGGCCGACTACGCCGATGGTCGCGTGCTGTCGGGCAAAGAGGCCTTGAAGTTGGGATTCGTGGATCAATTGGGCACCTTCGACGATGCTGTGGAGAAGGCCGGAGAACTTGGGAGTGTCAAGGGGCAGGCCAATGTGATCGAGTACCGTCAGCGAAACGATCTTGCTGAGTTGTTCGGCATGTTCGGGCAGAGCGAGAGCCGGGCTTTCAAGGTGGACCTTGGATTGGATCTGCCGAAGCTTCAGGTCGGCCGCATGTATTTCCTTTCGCCCCTTTTCCTGTACTGAAGTGAAAGGCGTGACGGTCATCACGCACCCGGTGGTGCAGCACAACCTCACGCGGTTGCGCGACGAACGCACCGAGCCGCAGGAATTCCGGCGCGTCCTCAGCGAAGTCGCGGCGCTCATGATTTACGAAGCCACGCGCACGTTCGCCACGGATAAGGTGACCGTCCGCACCCCGCTCGCTGCCACGCGGGGATTAAAGCTCCGGCGCGAAGTGGTGCTCGTACCGGTATTGCGCGCCGGTTTGGGGATGCTGGATTCCATTCTGCAACTTATCCCGAAGGCCCGGGTTGGTTTCATCGGTTTGAAGCGCGAGGAAACGACCCTTGCCGCGCAATTTTATCACCAGAGCCTGCCCAAGGATTTGCGCCAGCGCGAAGTAATCCTCATTGATCCCATGCTCGCCACCGGTGGCAGCACCGTGGCGGCGATGGCGTTGCTCACCGAACTCGGCGCCCGCCAGGTGCGCCTCGTAAATCTGGTTGCGGCGACGGAAGGTATCCGCCATGTCCGACGGCATTGTCCCACGCTCCGTATCTTCACGGCGGCGATTGATGCCAAACTAAACGCGCGCGGTTTTATCGTCCCGGGTTTGGGTGACGCGGGTGACCGGCTCTTTGGAGTTTAACAATCAGAATTCCATGCTATGAAATCCACTGACAACCTGCTGATGGTCGCCGACAGCGAGCACGACGCGAACATGCTCTATGCCGTGAGCCTGTTTGTGCCCGACCCCTTCATCTACCTGCGTCTGCGCGGGCGGGCGAGCATTGTGATGAGCGATCTGGAAATTGACCGTGCCCGGCGTGACGTGCCGCATTGCCGGGCGCTCTCGCTGAGTTCGTACCAAGACAAACTGCGCAAAGCCGGCGCAAAGTCACCTGACCACGCCCAGGTTATTGCCGCGATTTTGCGCGAACGAAGAATCCGCCGCGTGCTGGTGCCGCCGAATTTTCCGCTGGGCCTGGCCGGCGAATTGCAACGTCTGCGCATCAGTGTGTGCCCCACGCCCGGGAACTTTTTTCCGCAACGCGAACTGAAGCAGCCGGCGGAAGTCAAAAAAATCAGCGCCGCGCTTATGATGGCGGAAGTCGGTATGTCCGAGGCCATGCAGGTATTGCGCGGCACTAAAATCGGGCGCGACCGGCGATTGCTTTATCACAACGTTCCGCTGACTTCGGAGAAATTACGCGCGGTGATTGATACCGCGATTCTCCAGGTGGGCGGCCTGGCGGCCAATACCATTGTCGCCGGTGGCAAGCAGGGTTGCGATCCGCACGAACGCGGCTTTGGGCCGTTGCGGGCCCACGAACCGATCATCATTGATATTTTTCCGCGCTCGCAAACCACGGGCTATTTCGGCGATATCACCCGGACGGTGGTCCGTGGCCGCGCGAGTGAAGATGTGCGGCGGCTGTACGATACCGTGCGGCAAGGGCAGAAGATTGGCTTCGACAAACTTCGCGCGGCAGTGCCAACGGCGGATGTGCATCGCGCCGTTTTGGATTGCTTCGAACACCAAGGCTATAAAACCGGCCGGCGTCACGGGCGCATGGAAGGATTCTTTCATGGCACGGGGCACGGGCTGGGTTTGGAGATCCACGAGGCGCCACGCATGGGGCAACACTCACAAGGCAAACTGGTCGCGGGGCAGGTGGTGACGGTGGAGCCGGGTTTGTATTACCCGGAACTGGGCGGCGTCCGGCTGGAAGATGTGGCGCTCGTCACGTCCAACGGTGCGCGCAACCTCACCCAGTTCGAGAAGGTTCTGGAACTGTAGTCTGCCAACGGTTCACTTGGCGCCGCCGGCCGGCATTTGCGCCCGTGCCGCCGGCATCCATTCCTGGAGTTGCTTGATGCGAACTTCATCCAGCGGGTGCGTGCGCAAAAACCAAGGCGTCTCACCGCCTGATTGTTTGTTAAACGCCGCAAACCGTTCCCAGAACTTCACGGCTTGCTCCGGTTCGTAACCCGCCCGGGCCATATAAATCAACCCGATGTGATCCGCCTCGGATTCCTGCGCCCGACTGTGCGGCAACGCCGCGCCCACTTTGGTCCCGACTCCATAGGCGAGTTGCGCCGCGGCTTGTAAGCGCGGATCGGAATTCGCGAGGCCAATCCCCAATATGCTTCCGCCGGTCTGAACCACCATCGCTTCGCTCATCCGTTCGCCGCCGTGCCGCGCCACCGCGTGCGCGACCTCGTGGCCCAGCACCGTCGCGAGTCCCGCCTCGTCCTTCGTGATCGGCAGGATGCCGGTATAGACGCCGACCTTGCCACCGGGCAGGCAGAAGGCGTTGACCTCCTTGCTCTCGAACACGACGAACTCCCACTGCGCATTCGGCAAGTTCGCCACCGCCGA
>JANYBF010000058.1 GCA_025360895.1 Verrucomicrobiota bacterium | reverse complement strand
ATGGAGTGATGAGCGCTAGGGCGCGTCTTGACACTGCCCCCGTTTTTCAGACCGCGCAGCGGTCCAATACGAATAGCCGTGGGTGCAAACCCACGGTGGAGTGTTCAAGGAAGGTGCGACCCCGGCGGGGTCGAACGTGTTTTGGCTTGGTACCGCGGGCTGCTGCCCACGGCTATTCATGTTTTGTCCCTTCGGGACAATCGGGGGCGGTGCGCGAAGTCGCCCTGAGCGCTGCCACCGCCTTCCGTTCTGGCAAAACATCTTCATGACCTCGAACCCCGCCTTCATCTCCTTCAAAAACATCACCAAACGGTTTCCGGGGGTGTTGGCACTGGACGACGTGAGCTTTGACATTGCGCGCGGTAGTTGCCATGCGCTGATGGGCGAGAATGGCGCGGGTAAAAGCACGCTCGGCAAAATTCTCGCCGGCGTTTACGTCGCAGATGCGGGCGCGATTCACCTGGACGGGAAACCGGTCCACGCGGCGAATCCGCTTGCCGCGCGCAAGCTCGGCATTGCGATGGTCCATCAGGAACTCGCGTTTTGTCCCGACCTCACCGTGGCCGAGAACCTTTGCCTCGGGCAATTGCCGGCCACCGCCGGCTGGCTGGACCGTCGCCGCCTGCGCGAGCAAGCCCGCGCCATGCTCGCCGAAATCGAATCCGACATCGCCGTGGACACGCCCATCGGCGAATTGTCCACGGCGCAGGAGCAGATGGTACAGATCGCCGGGGCGGTCGGCACGGGCGCGCAGATTATCGTCATGGATGAGCCGACCAGTTCATTGTCCGTGCGCGAAAGCGAAGGCCTTTTCGAATTGCTCGCCAAGCTCAAGCAGCGTGGCCTCACCATCATCTACGTCTCGCATCGGCTGGAAGAAATTTTCCGGCTGTGCGACACCATCAGCGTCTTACGGGATGGGAAACATGTGGCCACCGAAAAGATTTCTGAAACCAACCCCGAGCGCATCATCCAGCAAATGGTCGGGCGTGAAGTGAACCAATACACGTCGAAACATCTCGCGCAAACTCCCGGGGCGGAAGTGCTGCGGGTGGAAAACCTTTGCTCTCCCAGCAAGTTTAAAGGCGTCAGCTTCACGCTGCGCAAGGGGGAGATTCTGGGTTTCGCCGGCTTGGTCGGCGCGGGTCGCAGCGAAGTGGCGCAGGCCCTCTTTGGCGCGGACCCCAAAGCGACCGGCCGCGTCTTCGTGCATGGCCAGGAATTGTCGCTCGGCTCGGTGACAAAATCGCTCGCGGCGGGCATTGGTTTTTTGCCGGAAGATCGCAAGCGCATGGGCTTGGTGCTTTCGATGAATTGCCGCGAGAACACGTCCCTCGCCATTCTGCCGCGCCTGAGCGTGGGCGGCTTCGTTAAGCGCCGCGCGGAACGGGCCCTGGCGCAGCGTTACTCCGACCAATTGCGCGTGAAAACGCCGTCCATCGAGGCGACAATTTCCGATTTGAGCGGTGGCAACCAACAGAAGATTGCGCTGGCCAAGTGGCTCGCGCGGGAATGTGACATCCTGATTGTGGACGAACCGACGCGTGGCGTGGACGTGGGCGCGAAGGCGGAAATCCATGCGTTGCTCGACGAACTCGCCTGCCAGGGTCTCGCCCTGCTGGTCATTTCCTCCGAACTGCCCGAAGTGATGAACCTGAGCCGCCGCATCTTGGTGCTGCGGGCTGGTCACGTCGCCGGTGAACTTGCGCGCGAAGAATTTTCCCAGCCGAATCTGATGCGGCTTATGGCCGGGGTGGAAGCGCAGGCGGCGTAAGCGCAGGCAAAGGTCGTGGTGGGGTTGTCGCTTTGCGTTTGCAGCACACTCTACAACTGCACCGTCACGGGTAATCTTTGTTGGTACGCTGAGGCAATTGATTCCTGCTTGAATGGAAACACCTTCCGCTGATTCTCCTGGGGGGACTTGCCGGCGCTGGGTTCGGGTGGTTCGTATCGTTCCTGTTCGGGCTCGGACGTCCGACTGAGTTAGGGTCCCTGCTTGGTTTGCATGCGGTAGGCGTACTATTCGGCAGCATTGGCGGATTGGGTTTTGTCGTGGTGACGATCGTCACTCGGGCCGCGCGCAATCCGAAGGTGGGCCCGGCACGATACTTCATGCAAATCAACGGAACGGGATCCATGCTCCTCGGTGAGGCCGAGCTGCGGGAGGACGGGTCATACGCGACGACCGAGTGGTTTACGATATTCTTCTTTCCCGTGTTCCCGGTCTGCCGTTACCGGGTGACCCG
>JANYBF010000155.1 GCA_025360895.1 Verrucomicrobiota bacterium | reverse complement strand
TTGGTGTTGTATTTGTTCACGACAACATAGAGCGCGCCGTTGGCCCAGGTCAGCCCCTGCGCATCGGACAAGGGCTGGGCGATGAACTCACGCTTGGCCACCTTGCCGTCGGCTCCGAGTGTGATCCGGAGCAGTCCGCCGTTGGTGCCGCCTTTGCCGTATTGCGGGCTGATGATGAGCCGGCCTTTGTTATCCTTGCACATCGCGACCCAGGAGCCTTCCCCCGGTTCCGCATTGGCGATCAGTTCAACCTTGAAGCCCGGCAAGGTGTAGAGCGACTCGGCCGCCGTGGCCTCTGCTGGCGTCGCGGTGGAGATCGCGGCGGATCCGGCAACGAGGGTGAGGGTGAACAAGCCGGTCAACCGAAGCATCCGGAGTTTATGTGGCAGCATATTTGTCATGGTCGTTGTAATCTTTATTCGTGGTCGCCCGTAAGCGAAACCGGTTTTCAAAAAATGAACGTCGCGGAGAATGCGAAGTTACCCGGCGCGCGTCGAGTCAGGAATTCATGGAACTGGTAATTTGGTCGGGGCCGGTTTGAGGTTGAAAACGCCTGCGGCCTTTTGCATGGTGCGTTCATGATCTCACAGCAACTGCGGCGTATGCCCTCGCGAATATGCCAGACCGGCATCACCCTCGCGATTCTGGCATTTGGTCAATTCACCCGTGCCGCCGAAATCATCTCCGCCGACCTATGTATTTACGGTGGAACGGCCGGCGGGGTGGCGGCCGCGGTGCAAGCCACCCGCATGGGGCGGAGTGCCGTCATTGCCGAGTTCGGCCAGAATCTGGGGGGCATGACCTCGGGCGGACTCGGCGCGACGGACATCGGTAACAAGGCGGCCATTGGCGGGATTGCGCGCGAGTTTTATCAGCGCGTGGCGCGGTATTATGCGGCGGACAGTGCTTGGCGGTTTGAGAACCGCTCGGAGTATTTTGCGCAACACGGCGGGCGCTCGAGGCTCGCGGAAATGAACGCTCCCGGCGCTGCCCAGTGGACCTTTGAACCGCACGTGGCGGAGGCCATCCTGTTCCAAATGCTCAAGGAAGCCAAAGCGCCGGTTCATTTCGGGCAACGCCTCGCCACGGTCAAAAAGGACGGCCAGCGCATCACGGAAATTGTCATGGAGAATGGCCAGATTTATCGTGCGAAGATGTTCATTGATGCCACCTACGAAGGCGATTTGATGGCGCAAGCCGGCGTCAGTTTCACCGTTGGCCGGGAGGCAAACGCGAAGTATAACGAAACGATCAATGGCATCCGTGCCGTGACACCGAAGCACCAATTCACCGTGTCGGTTGACCCGTACATCAAACTTGGTGACCCGAGCAGCGGCTTGCTGCCGTTCATTCAACCCGGCGACGGAGGTCCGCCGGGCGCCGGTGATGACCGTGTGCAGGCGTACAATTTCCGGCTTTGCTACACGAAGAGTCCGGAGAATCGGCTGCCCCACGCAAAACCCGAGTCATACGATCCGGCGCGGTACGAATTGCTGGCGCGTTACCTTGAAGCGCTGGTTGTCGCTGGCCGCAAACCGCAGCTCGCTGAATTCTGGAATCCGATCTGGATGCCCAATGGCAAGACCGACATCAACAACAACGGCGGTTTCTCCACGGACTTCATCGGGGCAAATTACGATTATCCGAATGGTAGTTATGCGACGCGTGCCCGGATTTGGCAGGAACATACCGATTACATCCGTGGCTTCGTCTATTTCCTCGCCACCAGTCCGCGCGTGCCGGAAAACTTGCAACGCGAAATGCAGGAGTGGGGGCCGGCCAAGGACGAGTTCGTCGCCACCGGCGGCTGGCCGCATCAACTCTACGTTCGCGAGGCGCGCCGCATGGTTTCGGATTACGTGATGACCGAGCAGAACTGCCGCGGCACGGTCACCGCCGAAGACCCGGTTTCGCTCGCCGCCTACACGATGGATTCGCACAACTGTCAGCGCATCTTGAAGGACGGACACGCGGAAAACGAAGGCGATGTGCAGGTCGGCGGGTTTCCGCCCTATCCTATTTCGTATCGCTCTATTGTGCCGAAAGCCACCGAGTGCGCGAACCTGCTCGTGCCGATTTGCCTGTCCGCGACGCACATCGCCTATGGGTCCATCCGCATGGAACCGGTGTTCATGATCCTTGGCGAATCCGCCGCCACCGCTGCCGCCCTCGCCCTCGACAGCAAAGTGCCGGTCCAAAAAATCGACTACCTAAAATTTCGCGCCCGATTGTTGGCGGACAAACAGGTGCTCGAATGAAAACCCTTTCGGTAGCCGCCGACGTGAGGAGGCGTACGCTTTTGCGACGCA
>JANYBF010000012.1 GCA_025360895.1 Verrucomicrobiota bacterium | reverse complement strand
CGTTTCAACTTCAGCACTTCGGGCACCGGCAATTCGGTGACGTGGCCCTTCGGGACGCTGCTGAGTTCGCCGGTACTCGGCCCCTCCGCCATTTGGACCCCCGTGCTGGGGTCCGAGGTGCCGATCTATCCCATAACGCCGACCGGCCCAGCGCGGTTCTTCCGCGCCACGCCGTAAGTTGGAAGGGGGTTTTCACCGCGGCCGGGAAGCAATTCCCGGCCGCTTTTTGTTGGCCGGAAGCAACCGTTCCCGACCAATTATGTAGCGCGCGGCGACTGCTGCCCAAACCGCTGCGCGCGGCGAAACCACTCCGGACTTTTTCCAAACTTCGTAGCCGACGACGTGCGGCACGGATGGCCCCAGCCCGCAAGCGGTCCACCCCCTCACGTCGGTGGCTACGGTCGTCCGGCATTTTGTGCGCGGTATGAAATCGCAAGTTTAGGAACGAGTTTGCCTTGCACGCGGAAAACGTTTGTCGGATAAATTGCGGCCGATGCACAACGATCAGGCTCGCCTCCAACGTTCCCCCCGCGATCTCACCCGCTGGCAAAAGGCGCAGGCGCAACTGCTCGGTGGCCGGCCCGGTCCGGCGCTCTCCGGCTATCGCGACCTGGTGCGGCGGCATCCGGCGATCCCCGCGCTCTGGTTCGAGTTGGGGAATGCGGCGGCGGGCGAACTGGATTTCGCGCTGGCCAACCAGGCATATCGCCGCGCGCTGGAACTGGCGCCAGGTGATGCCTCCCTGCTCGGCATGATCGGCCATCAATACCAGAGCCTTCGGCAATTGGACGACGCCCGAAATTGTTACGAACGCGCCGTGGCCGCCGATCCGAACATGGTGGATGCCCGCATCAACCTCGCGGTCTGGTTGGAGAAAGAACGCCGCTTGGACGAAGCCTGGGAATGTGTCGAGGCCTGCCGGGCCAAATATCCGCGCGACGATCAAGCTCGGTATTTCCAGGCGTTTCTGTTGCACCGGCAGAAAAAGGATACCCAAGCGGAAACAGAGCTGCGCGATTTGATCAAGGACGGCCCGCAATATCCCTACGTGAAATACGCCGCCCGGCATTTGCTGGGCGTGGTGCTCGACCAGTTGGGGCAGTACGAAGAGGCCATGCGCTGGTTGATCGAAGCCAAGGCCCAGGTGCGCACGATCACCGACACGAAACTGTTGGAGCATAGTTATGACGAAGGCGACCGGCGCCGGCGCGAGCTGCTGGCCGGATTGACGCCGGCGATGATCCGGCGCTGGCGGCAGGAAGCGCCCGCCGCCAACGCGGGTTACCAAATTGCTTTTCTAGGCGGCCATCCCCGCAGCGGCACGACCTTGTTGGAACAAATTCTGGATGCGCACCCGGACGTGCTCGCGTTCGACGAGCCGGTAGCCTTCAGCCAGGAAATCACCAGCCACATCAACCTGGCCCCGACGCCGGAATCATCACCGTTGGCCACCTTGGACACGCTACCGGCAGCCCGACGGGCGGAGATGCGCCAGCGCTATGTGAAAAGCCTGCTGCGTGAAATTCCCGGCGTGCCAACCGCCCGGGTGTTGCTGGACAAAAACCCCTCGCCCACGATGTCCCTCAACCTCTGGCTGCGGGTGTTTCCCGAGTTGAAGGTTATCATCGCCCTGCGCGATCCGCGCGACGTGGTGATCAGTTGTTTTTTCCTGAACATCATGCTCAACGCCACCAACGCGAATTTCCTCAGCCTCGAGCGCACCGCCAAACATTACGGCGATCTCATGGATGTCTGGTTGCGGATGCGGGAACTGGGCGGCTTCGACTGGATCGAGACCCGTTACGAGGATGTGGTCAGGAACATGGCGGAGGAAGGACGCAAAGCCACCGAATTCCTCGGCCTCGCCTGGCATCCCGACCAGGCACGTTTCCACGAGACCGCCCGCCGCAAAGTCCTTTTCGCCCCGACCTACCACGACGTGACGCAACCCGTGTATCAGCGCGCGGTGGGACGTTGGGAACGTTACGCGGCGGCGCTGGAACCGGTGCAGGCGAAATTGGCCCCGTATTGTCGGGCGTTCGGCTACGGGATGCCTTAGCCAGAACGATGCGGTCGGAATTCAACGCCAGGGCACAACGCGCCGCCGCCGCAACCGAAGTGGAGCGCGACCGGTCCGCCGGTTGCAGCGGGTGAACGGCAGAGAAGTCGTCAGATAATCCGGACATCTCCCTGCAAGCAAAGCGCTGCGGGCGAGAGACCGCCCGCGCTCCGGGAAAAGCTTCGCAGGAAGCGACGATGTTGGCGCAGAGGAACGCGGAGGCAGGCTTTCTTTGCGGCCTTGGCGAGAACCTTGGTGGCCTCTGCGTTACATCGGGCGGGCCAGCGGTTTGGCCGCGCTGATCTCTACCTAAAATTGGGGATGGCTAACCTTTCGTGAAGGTGGTAAGAATTTGCCATAAGAATCTAAGCCGCCCGCTGACTGGATAACCGTGTTACGGGGGTGGACAAACCGATATTTTACTGAAACGCTTAGGGCTCAACCAAATGGTGCCGTTGCCGAAACAACTCAATTAAAATCTCTATGAAATCACAACCCCGGATCCTGCCCACCAAACCGGCACGCGCCTTTACGTTGATTGAATTGCTGGTCGTCATCGCCATTATCGCGATTCTCGCGGCCATGCTCTTGCCAGCCTTGGCCAAAGCCAAGGACAAGGCGGTGCGCGCTCAGTGCCAGAACAACGTCAAACAGATCATTCTAGCCACCCATCTTTACATCGGCGATTCCCAGGATTTCCTACCCGAGCCGAACTGGAATTCACCGTGGCTTTACAAAGGCTGGCTCTATGACGCTTCCAAGGGAAGCGTGCCGAATCCGGCCGCCGCGCCCTATAACGCCGATCTCAAGCTGGCTTATCAGGGTGGGCTACTTTGGGATTACACAAAAAGTCTGGCCATCTACAAATGCCCGGCTGAAAAGACCAACGCCATCCCAAGCTTCAATGGCCGCGCCCAGAAACTGTCCAGCTACCTGATGAACGGGGCCGTTTGTGGTTATGGCCTCATTGGAGGCAAATCCTACAAGGCGGGTCAGTTCCGGGCGGATGCGATCATTCTGTGGCAGGCGTTGGAAACCAACCCCGGCGATTTTAATGACGGCTCGAGTAGTCCGGCCGAAGGCATCACCAAACTGCATTCCCTCGGCACCTCCGTCGGGGTGGTGGACGGCCACGTCGAGTATTTGAAAACTTTGAAGTTTTATTCGGAAGCGAACCTCACGGGCAAAAACCGGCTCTGGTGCAGCCCAGGTACGGTGAATGGCCGTTAACCGTCCGTCCGATCCCGATATGAAATGTAATTTCCGATGGGCCGTCCTCGTGACCGCGACTCTGGCCGTGGCACTTCCCGGCTGCAGCAAGAAAACGGACGCCACCGCCGAACTTGAAAAGGCGGCCAGCGCCTTGGCAAGCACGGAGCCAACGCCAACCCCGGCGCCGGAACCGGCCCCAGCCGCCCAACCACCCCAAGCGACCCCCGCACCGGAAGCCGCCCCCGCGCCAGCGCAAGAGATGAACCAGGCGGTGATAGCATATAAAGCCGGCAACCTCGAAGATGCCGTCACCCGCCTGCAAAAGTTACGAGCCATGCCCTCCATGACTCCTCAACAGCGTATAGCCATGAATGACGCCATGGCGGCGGTCATGTCCGATATCTATATCCTCGCTGGCAAAGGCGACAGCCGCGCAATTCAGGCCGTCAAACAATACGAACAGATGCAAAACCAACGGCGATAAGCTGCGCGTAGGGTCTTGCGGCAGAACCATCACGATCTTCCCCTATCCGAGCTTGTAGGTGCTGACCAATTGATGTGGTTCACCCTTTGCGCCAAACCTTAAGCGCCCGATATTTTTCACATCGTGTCTCGGGGATCAGCGACGCTGAGCGAAAATTAGGGGTTGCCACTTCGGACTTCCGTTTCCTTGCGCTGAACAAACCGGCCCGATAGTCGCCAAATTACCTGACGCCATGCGACAGACATTTCTGCCCGTCCCCCACATTTGGGGGATTGCAAAACCCCGCTGTAACATCAGATGCTGGGGCCGGCCAACACAATGAAAGCCTTGGCGAAAACCAAACCCGAACCCGGCCTGCAACTCGTGGACGTACCCGAGCCGCCGGTCGGTATTAACGATGTCCTCATTCGCGTCCACCGCACCGGCATCTGCGGAACGGACCTCCACATCTACAAATGGGATGCGTGGGCGCAGAAGACCATTCCCGTGCCGATGGTCGTGGGTCACGAGTTTGTCGGCGAAATTGTCGCCGTCGGCGCCAACGTAAACGACTTCCGCACCGGCGATGTCGTCAGCGGCGAGGGCCACGTGGTCTGTGGCCGTTGCCGCAACTGCATGGCCGGGCGCCGCCATCTCTGCGCCGATACAAAGGGTGTGGGCGTGAACCGGGCTGGCGCCTTCGCCGAATATCTTTCGCTGCCGATGACCAATGTGTGGCAGCACTCGCCGGGCGTTGATCTGGATGTGGCGTCCATCTTCGATCCGTTCGGCAACGCGGTTCACACCGCCCTTTCCTTTCCCGTGCTCGGCGAAGACGTGTTGATCACCGGCGCCGGACCGATCGGCATCATGGCCGTAGCCATCGCCAAGCATGCCGGCGCCCGCCATGTCGTCATTACCGACGTGAACGATTACCGGCTTGATCTGGCGAAAAAACTAGGCGCAACCGTGGCGCTCAATGTTAAAAGCGGCAGCCTGCGCGACGTGCAAAAGCAGCTCGGGATGCGGGAAGGCTTCGATGTCGGCCTTGAAATGTCCGGCAACCCGGTCGCCTTCCGCGACATGATTGATAACATGTGCCACGGCGGAAAGATTGCGATGCTGGGCATCCCATCCGAGCAAATGGCGATTGACTGGAACAAGGTCGTTTTCAACATGCTCACGATCAAGGGCATTTATGGCCGGGAGATGTATGAGACCTGGTATCAGATGAGCGTGATGCTGGAAAGCGGCTTGAACATCGCGCCCGTCATTACACATCGCCTGCCCTACACCGAATTTGAATCGGGTTTTGCCGCGATGAAAAGCGGCGAATGCGGCAAGGTGATTTTGAACTGGCGGGATACTCCCTGATCCATCCACCTCTCGAATCGTGAAACAATTATCCCTCCTGCTCCTGCTCGCGGCGGTGACAACCACGCAGGCCGAACTTCGCATCCCGGCTTTCACCGCCTATCTCACCCCGAATCCCGAGGGTGCGGATGTCTCGCAGCAATCCGGCATTACGGGCTGGAAGGATCCCGCGCTGAAAGTTGAGTGGTTTGGCGAAATCAAAACGCCTGGCGAACTTTACGTTGCAATCGAGTTGCGTTTGCCGGCTGGGGACCATTCCAAACTACGCCTCACCGTCGCCGGTCAGTCGCGCGAAATTTCAGCCGCTGGTGCGGGTGACCATTTGGTAATGGCAAGCTTCGGATCCTTCGACCTTGCGACGACAGGGTATCAATGCTTCACGCTCGAATCCCTCAACCCGGCGGGCGAATCCGCCGGTGACCTGGAAGCGCTCGTTCTCGATGGCCCGGCCGCCACTGACGCGCACTTCAATCTCAAGGAACGCCGCAACGCCGCGTCCGTGCATCTGATGTATCCCGTGCCCCGGGGCACCAACATCCAGGCGTTTTATTGTGAAATGACCGGCGTGGAGGACCCGCTGTGGACTTATTACATGGCGTGCGGGTGGCATCGGGGTTATTTCGGGATGCAGGTCAACAGCCCCACCGAGCGCCGCATCATTTTCAGCGTGTGGGACAGCGGCAAGGAAGCGGTGGAGCGAAACAAGGTTGAGGCGGCGGATCGCGTCTCGCTCGTGGCCAAGGGTGAGGGCGTCGATTCCGGGGACTTTGGCAATGAAGGCACGGGTGGTCACAGCCACCTGAAGTTTCCGTGGAAGACCAGCGAGAAACAGCGCTTCCTCGTCACCGCCAAACCGGTGGATGCAACCCACACGATTTACGCCGGCTACTATTTTCGAGCGGACAAGAAAGAATGGATGCTGATTTCCAGTTGGAAAGCGCCCAAGGAAGGCGGATATCTGCGCGGCCTCTACAGTTTCAGCGAAAACTTCGGCGGCGCGAATGGCCACCTCGTTCGCAAGGCGCTGTACGGGAATCAATGGATTCAGACCGACGCCGGCCAATGGCTGGAACTCACCACCGCCAGTTTCAGTCACGACCCGACGGGCAAAGCCGACCGGTTCGATCGTTTCATGGGCGTGGCGAACGGCCAGTTTTTCCTAAGCCACGGCGGGTTCGTGGAAGGCTTCACGAAATATGGCGAAAAGTTTTCCCGCCCCGCCACCGGCCAGGCGCCATCGGACTTGCCGCCAAACCTCTAATCCAAAATGAATAATAGAAAAATAAAGACCAACTTGCGATGGTTGCTCATTTTTAATTTTGCATTTTGCATTTTGCATGCGGCCGTTGCGGCCGAGGAAAAACTCCCGCCGCAACCCTGGCACCTGGCCGACATCTGGTGGACGTTCGAGAATGCCACGACGAATTTTGAAACGCTGGAAGTGGAAGTGACGATTGACCGCGATGTGCCGGCGACGTGCAACCTTTACGTCTCGCCCTGCGGCATCGCCAAAATAAACGACTTGGATTTCTATGGCGGCCTGCAATCGAACATCAACGGCTGGGCCAACGCCACCAACCAGACGCGCGTCCATCCCGGCAAGGGCGCGATCTTTTCCCGCTGGTCGAATGACAAGCAGACCCCCGTCGGTTTGGAAAATGTGCGCGTAGCCGGGCCGGATTGCCTAGTCGAGAGCGCCGGTTACGAAGGCGAGTTCGCCAGCGTGCGCCGGCCGTTCGCGTGGACGAAGGGCACTTACACCTATCAAATCTCCAAAGCGCAGACCGAAATCACCGACGGGAAGACCAACACCTGGTTCACTTGCCGGGTGAAAGACGCGGCCGGTCAGCTACACGAAATCGGCGGCCTGCGGTTCGAGGGCGCGGACTTTACGTTCTGGGCGCGGCACGCTGCGTTCGTGGAGGTCTATTCCACGGAGAAGATTCCGCGCAGCGCAATTCCCGAAGTGAAGGTCACTTTCAGCTACCCGCGTATCAACGGCCAGTTTCCAAAACTGAAATCCGCCCGCGTCATTCATCCCGCCGACGGCGAACAGTCGGCGGCGCCGGACGCGGCGACCGCCGTCGCCGATGGCGCGAACGTGGTGGTGACGCTCGGTCCCATTTTCCATCGCGAGGCCGACGACCGGAAACATGCGCTTGACTTGAAAGCCCCGGCCAGTTGATTGACTCCATGACTCTGAATTTTAAAAACCACGTCAACTCCCAACTGGCGGCCGTGCGGGACGCAGGCACTTACAAAAACGAACGCGTCATCACCACACCGCAGAGCACGATGATCCGCGTCGCCGACGGGAAGCCCGTGCTCAATCTGTGCGCGAATAATTATCTTGGCCTCGCCCAGCATCCGGCCGTGGCCGCGGCCGCCAAAGCGGCGCTCGACCAGTGGGGCTACGGCTGCGCCAGCGTGCGTTTCATTTGCGGCACCCAAGGCGTTCACAAGCAGTTGGAGCGGAAACTCAGCGAGTTCCTCGGCACGGAGGACACGATTCTTTATTCATCCTGCTTCGACGCCAACGGCGGTTTGTTCGAAACGCTGCTCGGCCCGGAAGACGCGATCATCAGCGATGAGTTGAATCATGCCAGCATCATTGACGGCGTGCGGCTCTGCAAAGCGCAGCGCTTTCGCTACCGCAACAACACCATGGCCGACCTTGAGGCGAAGTTGCAGGAAGCCGACGCGAACCAGGCGCGCTTCAAAATGATCGCGACCGATGGCGTGTTCTCGATGGACGGTTTCATCGCCAACCTGACCGCCATCTGTGATCTTGCGGACAAATACAACGCACTCGTGATGGTGGACGATTCCCATGCCGTCGGTTTCATGGGCCAGACGGGCCGCGGCACGCCCGAACATTGCGGCGT
>JANYBF010000671.1 GCA_025360895.1 Verrucomicrobiota bacterium | reverse complement strand
CGGCTGGTTCGCGCCCCACTTCGAGTTCCGGTTTCCGCGTATCGGCGAGCTGGAGCAACGTGACATTCAGATCGAGCTTCGCACCGCGCTTGAACCCTGGCATGTGCTCGGCGAAGAACCAGGGGGCGGGGGCACGGTGCGTTACGTGGACAGCTCGCTCGAACGGCTCCAGGTTAAAGCGCGCGGCCTCGTCGGCGACCGCTTCGCCATCACCTGCAACGGGCATCGGGTGCCGTTGCATCCTACCGGTACGAACGGTGAAGGGGTGGCGGGGGTCCGCTATCGCGCCTGGCAACCGCCGACGTGTTTGCAACCCACCATTCCTTCGCATGCCCCACTGCGGTTCGATCTTTATGACGTTTGGAATAAGCGCTCGCTGGGCGGTTGCACCTATCACGTCGCGCATCCCGGAGGACTGAGTCCGGAAACGTTTCCGGTGAATAGTTACGAAGCTGAAAGCCGCCGCCTCGGTCGCTTTTTCCGGCACGGGCATAAGCAGGGCGAGTTCATGCCACCGGCGCAAATTCCGAACCGCGACTTTCCTTTCACCCTCGATTTGCGCAATGTCTGACGCGGACAATAAAAAACGAATCCGCGATCAGCCGCCCATGTTTCAATCGCAATCACAATCAGCGCCCGACGAAGTCAACGCCGGCGAAAAAGCCACAGTTGGGCCCGCCAGCCTGCTGTCCGGCTACCAACCCAATGCCGCGCCCTTTGACGAATTTCTGACCGCCATCGGTGAGCCGCGCCCGCATTATGCCCGGCTGCTGGGTGCGCTGGAAGAATTCAGCGGGCCGGAATTGCAACGCCGATCGGAAACCTGCCAGCGGCTTGTCCACGAGCAAGGCATTACCTACAACGTCTATGGTGACCCACGGGGCATGGAGCGGCCGTGGCAACTGGACTCGCTTCCGTTTATCATTGCCCCGGACGAATGGCGCACGCTGGAAGCGGGATTGGTGCAGCGCGCGACGCTGCTGAATGAAATCCTTGCCGACTGCTATGGCGTCCAGGATTTGATCCGCTCCCGCTGGCTTTCCCCGGCGATGGTTTTCGGGCAACCGGATTTCTTGCGGCCGTGCCACGGCATCCGCGTGCCGGACGACACGTTTCTACATTTCTACGCCGCCGATCTGGCGCGTTCGCCCGACGGCCGTTGGTGGGTGGTTTCCGACCGCACCCAGATTCCCACCGGCGCGGGTTACGCGCTGGCGAACCGGCTGGTCACGTCGCGCATTTTGCCGGAACCGTTTCGCGACAATCATGTCCAACGGCTCGCCGGATTTTTCCGCGATGCCCGGGTCACGCTCGCGGAACTCGCGTCGCGGCAGACGGACAATGCCCGGGTGGTGATGCTCACTCCCGGTCCGCACAATGAGACCTATTTTGAGCAAGCGTATCTCGCGCGCTACCTCGGCTACACGCTCGTCGAAGGGCAGGACCTTTCGGTGCGCGATAATCAAGTGTTTTTGAAGACGCTGAACGGGCTGGAGCGGGTGGACGTGATTCTGCGCCGCGTGGACGATGATTTCTGTGACCCGCTTGAACTGCGCAATGACTCGATGCTCGGCGTGCCCGGTCTCGTGGAAGCCGTGCGGGCGGGCAACGTGGTCATGGCCAATGCCCTCGGCAGCGGACTGGTGCAAAGCCCGGCGTTCATGTCCTTCCTGCCCGGTTTGTGTCGGCACCTGCTCCGCGAGGAGTTGAAGCTGCCGTCCGTTGCGACTTGGTGGTGCGGCCAGAAGGACGCCTGCGATTATGTTCTCGAACATCTCGACGAACTCGTGATCAAGCCTGCGTTTCGTTCGCATGTGCGCCTGCCGGAGACTGACCGATCGTTGAGTGCGGCCAACCAGGAAAAGTTGAGCCGTCGCATCCGGTTCGACCCGGACCTGTTCGTCGCGCAGGAGCGGGTGGAACTTTCTGCCGCGCCGGTCTGGAACAACGGGAAACTGGCCGCCCGCCCGGTTGGCTTGCGCGTCTTCCTCGTCGCGAGTGAAGATGGCTATCGCGTGATGCCGGGTGGCCTGACCCGGGTCTCGCCGGATAGCGACGGTCGTTTTCTCTCGATGCAACGTGGCGGTGGCAGCAGCAAGGACACCTGGGTCACCTCGGTGACGCCGGTCGAGGAAGTCACATTGCTGCCCGCCACCGGACAAAGCGTGGAACTGCGGCGCACGGGCAACAATCTGCCCTCCCGGCTCGCGGATAATTTTTTCTGGCTGGGGCGCTACGCCGAACGCGCGGACGCCACGGCGCGGCTGTTGCGGAGCGCGCTCTTGCGGTTCAATCCGGAACGTACTGGCGGCGGACTGCCGCTCCTCGGACCGTTGCTGCAAACGCTCGAAACGCAGGGGCAGTTGCCGGGCATCTCCAAAAAACCGGAGTTGCGGCAAAGCGCCGAAGCCTTCGAGGCCGAGCTGCTGGCGGCCATCTTTGATCCAGCGCGCACCGGCAGCCTGCGGCAAAGCGCCGATAATCTGCAACGGCTGGCGATGCTCGTCCGTGATCGCACCTCGAATGACATGTGGCGCGTGCTGAGCCAGCTCAATGATCGGCTCGCCACTCCCACGGCGAGTAGCGTGATGCTCGCGGGCGATGCGGTGGGCGTGTTGAGTCAGACGTTGCTCGGCCTCGCGGCGTTCCACGGGCTGGCGCGGGAGAACATGACTCGCGCGCAGGCCTGGCGGTTTTTGGACATGGGCCTGCGGCTCGAACGCGCGGTTTACCTTTGTACCCTGCTCGATGCGACCCTGCGTTCGCCGGAAGCGGAAAATCCCAGCGTGCTCGAAGCCGTCCTCGAAGTGGTGGACAGTTCCATCACGTTCCGTTCGCGTTACACGCTGCTGGCCACGGTGCCGGCGGTGTTTGACCTCGTGCTGCTGGACGACAAGAATCCGCGTTCGGTGCTGTTTCAGATCAACCAACTCGCGAAACATTTCGAGAAACTTCCGCCGGAGCGCGAAGACGCGCCCGGTTCGGGTCGGAATGTCCTGCGGCAATGCGTCGCCCGGCTAAATCAGACCGATGCGCGTGAACTGGCTGGCCCACCCGCCGCCTGGCCCGGCAGCACCTTGAGTGTGACCATCAAAGCAACCCTGCGCGACTTGCCAAGAATCTCCGATGCCATCGCCGCGAGCTACTTTGCGCACTCGACGATTTCACGCACCGGACGGGGGAGCGAGTGATGAGGTTAAGCAACCGAGCGATTTTCATTGGTGGTAGGGCTGGCGCGCTGCGCCATCTAGCACCGCGCAGAGCGGCGCAACGAGAAGGTAATGCGTGGCGTCGGGTCAATTTGTTCCGCCCGCTGCCACGCGGGCGGGGACAGCGCAGCGCGATGTCCCTGCCATCATCACACGCATGACTTACAATATTGTCCACCGCACGCTCTACGAATACACCGCCCCGGTGAGCGTGTCGCACCACGTCGCGCGGCTCGAACCGCGCGCCACGGCGACTCAAACGTGTGGCGAGTTTGCCCTCGAGATTTTTCCGCAACCAACCTTGCGCCAGACGCGGGTGGACTATTTCAATAATCGACTTTGCTTTTTTAGCATCCAGGAAGTTCATAAGGGTCTCGAGATCGTGACCAAAAGCCGGGTGTCGGTGAACGCACCAAAAGCATCGGCTACCGAATCCACGTGTGCCTGGGAGGAGGTCGGGCGACTGTTTCGCGATCCGGTGTCGCCGGAGGTTGTCGAGCCATACCAATTCGTCTTCGATTCGCCGCAGGTGCGGGCGTCGCCCGAATTGGCGGATTACGCGCGGGAAAGTTTTACGAAAGACACGACGTTGCTCGCGGGGGCGCAGGATTTGACGCGCCGCATCTTTACGGATTTTAAATTCGACCCCAAGGCCACCACCGTGGCGACGCCGATCGAGGAGGTCTGGGAAAAGCGTCGGGGCGTCTGCCAGGACTTTGCGCATCTCGGCATCGCCTGTCTGCGTTCCCTGGGGTTGCCGGCGCGCTATGTGAGCGGCTACCTGCGCACGCATCCGCCGGCGGGCCAGCCGCGCCGGGTGGGCGCCGATGCGTCGCACGCCTGGTTCGCAATTTTTTGTCCCGGCACCGGCTGGGTGGATTTTGATCCGACGAACAATGTCCAGCCGGCGGAGGAACACATCACCGTGGCGTTTGGCCGGGATTTTGGCGACGTCAGTCCCGTGGCCGGGATTCTCACCGGCGGGGGCGAACATGAGGTGAAAGTTTCAGTAGATGTGACGGAGGTTTAGCAATTCAATATCGCCCGCATGAAATGGGAAATCGTTCATCGTACGCAATACACCTACTCCGCGCCCGTGCGGGAGAGTTTTAACGAGGCGCGCTTGCAACCGTTTTCGGACGAATGGCAAACGGTGGATCATTTTCTTTTGAAAATCTTGCCCGCCGCGCGACTGCGGCATCATCACGATTTGTATTCCAACGTCGTCCACCACTTTGAAATCACCGAGCCGCACACCTCGCTGCTGGTGGAAAGTCATCTGCGGGTGACCACGAAGTCGCGACCGGTGCTGGCCGACGACGCCACGCCCTGGCCGTTGGCGCGCATTGGCGAGGCGGCAGCGGAGTCGCGAGTCTTCGAGTTCTTGCAGGAGAGTCGATTCGTGGATGTGTCGCCCGAGACGTGGCGGCTCGCGTTGGATGCCACCGTGGGCGTGACGGACACCTGGCAGGCGGCGCGGGTGCTCATGGGTTTTGTTCACGGCCAATTCAAGTATGAGTCGAATGCCACGAGCGTGCATACGCACATGCGCGATGTGTTGCGGGAGCGGCGTGGGGTCTGTCAGGATTTCGCCCATGTGTTGATCGGCTTGTGCCGCGCGTTGAAAATTCCGGCGCTCTACGTCAGTGGTTATCTCGCGACGGAAGCGGCCAGCGC
>JANYBF010000669.1 GCA_025360895.1 Verrucomicrobiota bacterium | reverse complement strand
TCGGATCGTATTCCAACTTGGCGACCACGACGAGCGCGGGCCCATTCGTCCCGACCGCGATGGCGCCGGTCATGGATATCATCCAGACGGAAGCGATTGCTCCCGGCCAGTTCATATTGCCGCCGCAATCACATCACCCATCTCACGGGTGCCGACCTTGCGAGCGTTGGACTCGGTCGGACTGAAGATATCGCCGGTGCGGTTGCCCGCGTTGATCGCCTGGCTCACGGCCTTCTCGATGCCCGCCGCCGCGTCGTTGAGTTGAAAGCTGTACCGTAGCATGAGCGCCGTGGAGAGAATTTGCGCGATGGGGTTGGCGAGATTTTTTCCGGCAATGTCGGGTGCGGTGCCCCCGGCGGGTTCGTAGAAGCCGAAAGTGTTACCGCCCGTTGTCGCGCCGAGACTCGCGCTGGGCAACATGCCGAGCGAACCGCCGAGCGCGGCGGCTTCATCACTGAGAATGTCACCGAACATGTTTTCGCACAGCATCACGTCGAACTGCGTCGGGCGCAGCATCAGTTGCATCGCACCGTTGTCCACGAACATGTGCTCCAGCGTCACATCGGGATAATTTTTGCCGACGCGCGTGACGACTTCGCGCCACAAAATGCCATTTTCAAGCACGTTCGCCTTGTCAATGCTTGTGAGCTTTTTGCGGCGCAACCGGGCGGACGCGAATGCCACATGCGCGATCCGTTCGATCTCGGGCGTGGTGTATACCATCGTATCAATTGCGCGTTGATTGCCGCCACCGAGGTCTTCCGTCTTCTTCGGCTGACCAAAATACATCCCACCCGTCAATTCCCGCACGACGAGGATGTCAATGCCGTCGCCCTGACGTTCCTTGGCGAGCGGACACGCGTGAGCGAGCGCTTTGGGCAACGTCACTGGGCGCAGGTTGGCGAACAAGCCGAACTCCTTGCGGATGCGGAGCAGCGCAGCGCGTTCGGGGCGTTCTTCCTTCGGGATCGTCGGATCACGATCCGGCAAACCGACCGAGCCGAAAAGAATCGCGTCGGATTGTTTGCACAGCGCGAGCGTGGCGTCGGGCAACGCCTTGCCGGCGGCGTCAATGCCCGCCCAGCCAACCGGCGCTTCGGTAATGGCCAGTTGGAAACTGAATTTATTTTCAGCGATGCGCAGCACCTTGATGGCCTCGCGCATGACTTCCGGACCGATGCCGTCGCCGGCGAGCGCTGCGATTCTAAATTGTTTCATCGAGTTAAACGGTTGTTCGCGGGGTTGCCGCGAACGGCGATGCTAAGACTTTAGCGCGGAGAGACAACGAATTTTTGCTGGCCGAACAGACAAACTGTGCCGCTTTCTCACTTCGCTCCGCGTAAACCTTTGATCATCGCGCGGGCAACGGCGGGGATGATTTCCTTCTCTTTTGGGTGACCAACCGTGAACGTGACCAGCACGAAGCGTTCGCCGGTGGGCAGTTCTACGTGGGCCGCGTCATGTCGCGTCTCGCTGGTCCAGCCGGCTTTTGACCAAAGTTTCGCTCCCGGGGGCAGCGCCGCGCCCGTGTATTCGCGCGCCTGGCCGCCGCCGGCGGGGTCAAAAGGATTGCGCTGATGCAACGCCAGCATCTGCCGGCTGCGCTCGGGTGACACCGCTTGGCCGGTCACGATGTCCGTCAGCAATCGCGCGGTGGCATCGGTGGTCAGCCAGTTGCGATGATTGGGCTGGCTCACGTTCACCGATTGCTGTTCGCGACCGTACGTTCCCTCGCGCCAGGTCTTGCGATTGACATTGATGTTCTGAAACCCCAAGCCGGTGAAGTAACGGTTCACGGCGTTCCGTTTTTCATGCCAGGCGTCCAACTCGGCGGTTGGAAGCTCCGGGCCGCTGGTCGTGCCGGTCAGCAAGTCCACAATGTAGCTCGTCGCCTCGTTGGAAGAATCCACAATCATGTCGTGCAGCGCCCGGCGTAATTCCTCCGTGTCGGTCAGCCGACCGTTCTCCAGCCAGCGATGCGCCGCCACGAGGTAAAACATTTTGATGACGCTGGCCGGATAAACCCGTTCGCCCCCGCGATAGCCGGCGGATTCCGGGCCCGTCGGTTCACTCAAATCCACCAAAGTCACGGCGATTTGATCTGGCTGAAGGTGCGGGGCGGCGAACTCTTGCAGGACGGACGGGATGACACGATCCACGATCAATTGGAGGCGCGACCCGGACTGAACTTGTGTTGAAATCGAGTTGGGTTGCAGCAAGGCGCTTTGCACGAGGGCGAAGCGTATCAAGCTGGCGAGCAAATGCGGAGTGGGAAAATAATACGCTCATCAGCATTCAGCATGGCTGCCCTCTTTTCGGAGCATCCTTATTTAGAATAATTCCAATTATTGACTCGGAGCGGCCAATGGCTAGACTGAGTCGTTCGATGAATCTGGTCGAGAATACAAAATTTGAGCGCGAGTTGGGCGAGCGGCTGGCAACAAGTGGGTTTCGCTTTACGTCGCAGCGCCGGCATGTCTATGACGTGCTGTTGCAGAAGCTCGATCATCCCACGGCGGATGATGTGTTCATGCGGGCTAAACGCCAGATGCCCGAAATTTCCCACGCTACCGTTTATAACTGCCTCGCGGCGCTCGTGCAGTGCGGGCTGGTGCGGCAGGTGCAGCTTCAGCGCGGAGCCACGCGCTTTTGTCCGAACATGGAGGAACACTGTCATTACTATTGCGATGCGTGCGGGGCGGTGTTCGATGTGACCATGCCGGCGGCCGCGCCGAGCATGTCGGGGCCGAAGG
>JANYBF010000665.1 GCA_025360895.1 Verrucomicrobiota bacterium | reverse complement strand
GCGGCGTATCATGCGAATCCGCTCGACGCCAAAACCATCGGGCCGCTCGTATGCGATCACAAGGTCACGTTCCTGCTGGCGACCCCGACCTTCCTGCAAATCTACCTGCGCGGTTGCACGCCCGAGCAATTCGGCAGCGTGCGCCTCGTGGCGGTGGGCGCGGAGAAATTGCCGGACCGGGTCGCAGCCGCCTTCGACGAACAATTCGGCATCCGGCCGTTCGAGGCCTATGGTTGCACCGAATGTTCGCCGGCCGTGACGGTCAATACGCACGATTTTCGGGCGGCGGGATTCCGGCAGGTCGGCGCCAAGCGCGGGAAGATCGGCCATCCGCTGCCGGGCGTTTGCGTGCGCATCGTGGATCCGGAAACGCACGCCCCGGTGCCGACGGGGCAGCCAGGTTTACTGCTGGTGCGCGGCCCGAACATCATGCTGGGCTATCTCGGCAAGCCGGAGAAAACCGCCGCAGTCTTGCGCGACGGCTGGTATACGACCGGCGACGTGGCCACGCTCGACGAAGACGGTTTTTTGCAAATCACCGATCGCCTGAGCCGCTTCAGCAAGACCGGCGGCGAGATGGTGCCCCACATCAAGGTGGAGGAAAAATTACACGAACTCGCGGGCATGACGGAGCAAACCTTCGTCGTCACCAGCGTGGCTGATGAAAAGAAAGGCGAACGCCTCGTGGTCTTGCACAAGTTGCCGGATGACAAACTCCAGTCGTGTCTGGAGAAACTCACGGCCAGTGATCTGCCAAATCTGTGGAAGCCGAAGGCGGACGCCTTTGTGCGGCTGGAAGCTTTTCCCATGCTCGGTACCGGCAAGCTGGACTTGCGGAAGGTGAAGGAAATTGCGCAGAAGGCTTCCACCACGAATGAGAGTGCCTGAACATGGAACGCGAACTCGGGGTTGTGGACGTCTGACCAAAGCGCCAGAGGGCTGGCGCAGTCCAAGACGCTTTGCGTTGTTTCAAACGCTGGGAACCGCGGCAGCGTCTTGGAGTGCGGCGGCCCTGCGCCGCTTTCTGCGTGCGGCAACGGTGAGCTTATCGAGACAACCAGCATCATGACTGAATCGCAACCAACACCACTTCCATGGCGGAAGGCAGGGTTGCTCGCGCTGATCGCGGTGGCGTGCTTTCACGCCGCCTATACTCCGGCGCAATCTGGCCTGCTGGCTTTGGCCATCATTGGCTATGTGGTCTGCCTGATGCAACTCGCGCGGCTGCGAACGACGCGGCAATCGTTTTACACGGGGCTCGCGGCCGGCCTTGCGTGCTTCGCGCCGCAACTGGAATGTTTCTGGCGCATCTTCGGTCCCGGAGCGATTGCCTTGTGGTTGGTGCTGGCGTTCTGGATTGCGCTGTTCGTTACGCTGGCCCATCTCGCGCTGGCCCGGTTCGGGTTGAAGCGTGCCGCGCTGCTCGTCCCGTTTCTCTGGACGGGCTTGGAGTATTTCCGCAGCGAGCTCTACTACCTGAAATTCTCGTGGCTGAATGTGGGCTATGCATTTGCGGAATCTTCGCTTGTTCCGTGGAACCATCTGGGAGTTTATGGAATCGGATTCGTGACCGCTGTTTGGTCCAGTCTGTTTCTGGTCATTGCAGCAAGGCGCGTCTTATTCTACACCTTGGCAGGCTGCGCCGTTCTGGTCGTTGCTCCATTCCTTATTTCCGGAACAGCAAAAAGCAAAGGCCCAGTTCCCAATCTACGGGTTGCCGGCGTCCAACTGGAGTTTCCAAACTCAAGCCAGATCCTTCGGGCGCTGGATGGGATTGTGAATGAAGACAAACGGTTGATTGCAAATTATGTTGGAACTCGACCGCTAACAAACGTGGACCTGGTCGTTCTCAGCGAATATACGTTTGACGGCGAACCGACGGAGCAGTTGAAAAACTGGTGTCGCAAGAACCAGAAATTCCTCATCGTCGGGGGTAAGGATGCTTCGCCGGGCACGAACTACTACAACACCGCGTTTGTCATCAGTACGAACGGCGAAGTTGTCTTCAAACAGGTCAAAAGCGTGCCGATCCAATTCTTCAAGGATGGCCTGCCCGCACCCGAACAGAAACTCTGGGATTCGCCGTGGGGCAAAATCGGCATCTGCATCTGCTACGACTTGAGCTACACCCGCGTGACCGACGAACTGGTCCGCCAAGGCGCGCAGATGCTCATTGTGCCGACGATGGATGTGGCGGATTGGGGGTCAGCACCAACACGAGTTGCATGCGCGCGTAGCCCCGGTGCGGGCGGCGGAATATGGCATCCCCATCTTTCGACTGGCCAGTTCGGGCATTTCGCAAGGTGTGAACAAATCCGGTCGGGTTCAATCCAGCGCGCCGTTCCCGGGTGAAGGAGAAATGATTTTCTTCGGCGCACGTATCGGAGCCAGGGGTTCGCTCCCACTCGACCGCTATCTCGCACTGTTGTGCGTCGGCGTGACCGGCATGTTCATTTTGTGGCTGGCAACAGAGCTATTCCGGCCGCAACGAACCAGAGCTGCCTGACCCGCTTCACTCGGCATTCGGATACGAGCCGAGAACCTTTACGTAGCTGCACTCGCGCCCCAGATGCTCGATGGCCTTGGCGACTTTACGGTCCTGGCCGTGGCCGTCACAATCAATGAAGAAATAGTATTCCCACGCCTTCCGCTTGCTGGGGCGGGATTCGATCTTGGTGAGATTGATGCGAAAACGCCGGAACGCCGTGAGCGCATGGTGCAAGGCGCCCACCTTGTGGCTGACGCTCACCATCAGGCTGGTGCGGTCAGCGCCGGTGGCCGGGCTGCACTGCCGGCCGAGCACGAGGAAGCGCGTGGCGTTGGCGGCGTTGTCCTGGATGTCCCGTTCCAAAATCTCCAGGTTATATTTCTCGGCGGCGAGCAATCCGCCAATGGCGGCACTGCCTTTTTCCTTCACCGCCAGTTCCGCCGAGCGAGCGTTGGAGGAGGTTTCTACGAGTTCGGCGCGTGGCAGATGATTCTGAATCCAACCGCGGCATTGCGCGAGCGATTGCGGATGGACGTAAAGCTTCTTGATCCGGGCGCGGGGCGAGTTGCTCATCAGGCATTGCTGCACCTTCAAGACGATTTGCGAAACAATCTTCAGATCGCTGTCCACGAACATGTCGAGCGTGTGGGTGACGACGCCTTCGGTGGAATTCTCGACGGGTACGACGCCGTAGTCCGCGCGGTGCTTGCTCACCTCGGTAAATACGTCCGCAATCGTTTTCTGCGCGACGTAACGCAGACTGGAGCCAAAGCGCCGGATCGCCGCCTGATGCGTGAACGTGGCTTCCGGCCCGAGATAGGCGATGGTCAACGACTTCTCCAATGCGAGCGCGCTGGACATGACCTCGCGGTAAACTGCGCCCAGTTGATCGTCCGTCATCGGGCCACTGTTCAACTGGCTGATCCGCTGCAACACGGCGCGTTCGCGATGGGGCGCGTAGATTTCTTCGCCGGCTTTCAGTTTAATTTCGCCGATGGCGAGGACATGCCGGGTGCGTTCGTTGAGCAACCGGACGATTTGCGCGTCCAGTTTGTCAATGGCCTTGCGATGCTCGGGGAGACTCATGTTGCGGGAAGCATGGCGAAGGAAGTCAGAAGAATCAAGCCGCCGTGGCACTGTCCCTAATTTGAAATCAAAGTGCAACCGAAGATGCCATTTAACACTCCCAGCAATAGACTGAGACTGGCTGCAACGATTTGCGTAATCGTAATGAGTTTTTTGGAAGGGCGGCTCATTTGGAGTGCCTTTTTTATATCTTTGACGACCTGAAACCAAACCACCGTTGTGCAGCAACGAGGGAGGCACGCCGGCACTCTACCAGAGGAAAGATTTTTGTTCGCCGAGCATTTGTTCGCCGCACCACAGCGTCGCGCGCCAGGCGGTAATCTCGCCGAAAGTCTTGTATTTTTCCCCATCGAGCAGGAGTTTTTCCCAATGACCCGTGCCGGTGATGCGCACTTGGCTTTCCAGACTGATTTCACTGGGCAGATTACCTTTCGCGGCACCGCGTAACTCGACGCGCAACTTGGCCAGCGTGTTGGTCGCACTGCGCGCCCGCCACAAAACATCGAAGCGCACCCCCGAGCGTTGTTCCGGATGCTTGCGCAGTTGTGCCTGATAAGCGTCGCGATCGTAGAGGCTGGGCGAGAGCGCGGAGCGACCCTGCAAATCAAGGAAATGCGGCAACACCTTGACGACGCTACCCGTGTCGGCGGCGACCGGGAGCGTCGCCAGCAACAGTAACATCAGCATGAGAAAGGAGAACGCGCGGCGCATGTGGCGACGATACCGCGCGGCCCGGGCGACACAAGCGCGAAAGTTTGATCGTTCCTATCCTACGGGATGGCCAGAGCGTGGCGTAGTGCAGTCAATGAATCTGCGCTTGCTCCCGGCGAAGTCCCGGCGGCAAGATGTCGCCGACCGAATTCTGGATGAGTGCCACCAACATTGAGATCAGCGTCGTGCTGCCCTGCCACAACGAACAGGACAACCTGCAACCGTTGGTCGCGGCCATTGGCGCGGCGCTGGAGCCGTTGCGCCGACCGTTTGAGATTGTCATCACGGATGATTCCAGCAGCGACGGCAGTTGGGCTTTGCTGCAAAAGATGGCCGCGACCGAACCACGCTTGCGCGCCCAGCGGTTCGCCCGACAGTGCGGGCAATCGGCGGCGCTCTGGGCCGGGATGAAGGCCGCGCGCGGGCAGGTCATCGTCACCCTCGACGCGGATTTGCAAAATGACCCGGCGGATTTACCAAAACTGCTGGCGGAATTGCAGCGGGCCGATTGTGTCTGCGGTTCGCGCGTCGCCGCCCGTAGTCACGGCGATAATTTCATTCGCATTGCCTCGTCCAAGATCGCCAACTGGGTGCGCAACAAACTCTCCGGCGAAACGATCAGCGACGCCGGCTGCTGTTACCGGGCCTTCAAGCGCCCGTGTATCGCGGACATCAAATTCTTCAACGGCGCGCATCGCTTTCTGCCGACACTCATCAAGCTGGAAGGCTTCACGGTCACGGAAGTCGCCATCAGTCATCACCCGCGCACGGCGGGCGAGGCGCATTACGGCGTGTGGAACCGGCTTTTTAAATCCTTCGGCGACCTGCTCGCCGTGCGCTGGATGAAAAAGCGGATGATTCGCTACCAGATCGCCGAGCGCATCGGACCGCCCGGCCCGGCCTGAACTTCGCAAGGAACGAACCGAAGTGGCCGACGGACGTGGCGCGTTTAATCTTGCTACCGATTCATCGCATCCAGTTCAATCTGTTCAATCAATATGGCTACTAAAACCATCATCAAACCTGCGAAATCACCCACGGCCGTCGGGCCGTATAACCATGCCGTGCGCGTCGGCGATCTGCTGTTCTGCGCCGGACAAATTCCGATCAGCCCGGCGGATGGCAATCTCATCGCCGGCGACATCAAGGCGCAAACGGAGCGTGTGTTGGAAAACGTGAAAGCAATTCTCGACGACCAGAAACTCACCTTCGCCAATGTGGTGAAGTCCACCGTGTTCCTGACCGACCTCGCAAACTTTGCGGGGATGAACGAGGTTTATGCCAGGTATTTCACCGGCGATTTCCCGGCGCGTTCGACGATTCAGGTCGCCGCGCTACCGAAGGGCGCGAGCGTCGAGATCGAAGTCGTGGCGCACTTTTGATAATTTTTAGCAGCCGACGTGAGGAGGCTCAAACTCAGAAGTCGGCGGGCGGAGGCCAGTGGGCAGCGGAAAGTCAGAGCCTCCTTACGTCGGCTGCTACGATGAAAAAATAATGCCGCTTGGATTCCAACTATTGATCGTTTTCGTTTTGGGCGGGCTGCTCGGCCTGCTCATCGGCTGGTTGCTGGCGCGCGGGAAACAAACCGTCGCACCGAATGATCAGCGGTTGGAGAACGAGCTTCGCCAGCAACTCACGCTACGGGAAGGTGAGTTAAACCAAAGCCGAAACGAACTCGTCGGAATCAAGACCTCGCTCGCCACCGCGCTGGCCAACCAGGCGGGTGCGGAAAAGCTGCTGACCGACCAACGCGCCTTGCACGAACGGGCGTTGGTGGAAGCCAGGGAGTCGCAGACAAAGGCGTTGGTGGATTTGCGGGAAGCCTTCAAGGCATTGAGCGCCGACGCGCTCAAGCAAACGGCGCCGGAGTTCCTGCGCTTGGCCGAGCAGTCCTTCGGCAAGTTTCAGGAGACGGCCAAAGGTGATCTCGCGCAACGACAGGAGGCCATCAAAGGTTTGGTCGAACCGCTCAAGCAACAGTTGGACACCTATCAAAAGCGTCTCCAACAAAGTGAAACGGCCCAAGCCGACACGCTGGGTAAAGTGAAGGAGCAACTCACGGCTCTGGCCGCTTCCAGCCAGTCGTTGGCCGTGGAGACGGCGCAATTTCGTTCCGTGCTCAAATCGAACCAGGCGCGCGGGCGCTGGGGCGAGGAGACGTTGCGGCGGGTGGTCGAGGCGGCGGGCATGAGCGCCCACTGCGATTTCACCGAGCAGAAGTCAGGCGATGATGCGGACAAACGGCCAGACCTTATTGTAAAACTTCCGGGCGACCGGTTCATCATCGTGGATGCAAAGGTGCCGGAATTGGATTTTCTCAGTTCGCTCGAAGTGGCTGATCCCACCAAGCGGGCCGAATCCCTCGCGGCGCACGCCGGGAAACTCAAAGCCACGATCAAGGCGCTGGCCGACCGTGATTACCCGAGCCAGTTTCCGAACGCCCTGGATTATGTGGTGTTGTTTCTGCCGGCGGAATCCCTCTTCAGTGCCGCGCTTGAAGGCGACCACGATTTGATCGTGTGGGCGGCCAACAAGCGGATCATGCTGGCGACCCCGGCGTCGCTGATCGCGCTCCTGCGTTCCGTCAGCGTGAGTTGGCAGCAACACGCGCAGACGGAGAACGCGCAGAAAATCGCCGAATCAGCCCGGGAACTTTACTCGCGGGTGGTGACCTTCACGGAACACTTCGAGCGGATTCGTGACGGCTTGGAGAAGGCCAATGACGCGTTCAACAAAGCGTCGTCGAGTTTTCAATCGCGCGTCCGTCCAGCGGGCGAGCGGCTGGCCGAACTTGGTGGTGGCGCGGGCGGGAAATCGTTGGCGGATGTTTCCCCACTGGAAACAGCGCCGCAGAAGTTGCTGTGAAGGTTTTCCCGAACCGCCCGCGCTGGCTCCTGACCGCACTGCTCTTCGCTTTTTGCACCTTCACGACCCGGGCGGCGGAGATGAGCGCGCAAGCGGTCGCGGCGAAATTGGACTCCCTCAAGGACACCATAGCCGCTGAAGTCACGGCCCACATGAGCACAAACACTGTTCGCGGCAGCTACACCACGGTGTGGCGGCAGTTTGAGGATGCAGCGATTGACGCGCTGTGCGTCGTGTTGCCGAAATACATTGAAGGGCTGAGTGAAAAGAATTTTGATCGCGGCACGACGGGGCGCGAGAAGAACCGGCTGGCGGACCTGGCGATTGTTTGTGGCACGAACGTCATTGAAATTTCCATCAAGGCAGCCCAGCGAACCGGGAATCCAGAAAATGACATGGGCACATTCCGCGATCATCCGAATCGGGAGAAGTTGTTTGCTGCGTCCTTCACATTGTGGGTGCGTTACGAAAGCGCGGGTGAAAACCTGCGGGCGGAGCGCGCCTTCTTCGATCGGACCTGGCGGTTTGTGGGCAAGTCTTCGCTGGTGGACGGCGTGAAGTATCGCAAAAAGGATGGGAACATGCGGCCCAAACCGTGGACGATGTTCGATTCGAGTCAGGCGTATTGGAAGAGCGAAGAGGAGTTTGAGGCGGCGGTGAAGCGTTCGGAAATTTATCGCGCGAATGAACTGGTGAAGGAATACCTGACCGATCTGAGCGAGGACGATCAACGGGTGTTGTACGAACGGCTCAAGGAAAAACTTGGCGGTGGCACGCCGGTTCGTTAAGGCCGGTTTAAGAGCCTGTTTGAAAACCTGCCCGGTGGGGGCACCGGGCCAACAACGATCAACGATTCTGGTCAATTCCTGTAGGCCGCGTGCCCTCACGCGGCGGCGGGTGAGAGTTTTCAAACAGGCTCTAAGACCTTGGTCGCGGTTCTCGCGCTGCGAGAACGTGGTGGATTGGTGGAACTGGTCGCGCTGCGACCAGCAGCGCCGCGCAGAACGACGCAACGGACTTGCCCGGGTCATACGACTTGCCCGTTCGTTCCGCCCGCTGGACGCGGTCGGGTTCGTCGCAGCGCGTCGAACGCTACCGCTTCCGAAAGCGTCGTCGCCGCTCCGCCCTGCCGACGCAGTCCAAAACACCGACGCAAAAATGTGAGATTGCCGGGCGGTATTTCGTTGCTCATGCTTGGGGAAAGAAATGGAAACTCGTTGGTTGGGAAAAACCGGACTAAAACTGCCCGCGCTAAGCTTCGGAGCGTCGTCGCTGGGACAGGAATTCCGCCGTGTGAAACTCGACGAGGCGTTGCAAAGCGTCCGCGTCGCGCTGGACTGCGGGTTGAACTTCATTGACACCTCCCCGTTCTATGGGCGCGGGATGAGTGAAGTGTTGCTGGGCATCGCGCTACGTGACGTGCCGCGTGACAGTTTCACCCTCTGCACCAAACTCGGTCGTTACGATCTGGACCATTTCGACTTCAGCGCCAAGCGGGTGGCCGAAAGCGTGGATGTCAGCCTGCACCGGCTCGGCACCGATCACCTCGACATCGTGCTTTGCCATGACATTGAATTTGTGCCGTTGCGGCAGATCGTGGAGGAAACCATTCCGGCACTGCGCAAAATTCAGCAGGCGGGCAAAGCGCGCTTCATCGGCTTCAGTGGTTATCCCCAAAAGCTTTTCCGTCTCATCTGCGACCAGACGGACGTGGATTGCGTACTCAGTTACAACCAATACACGCTGCAGAACACCCGCTTTGCCGATGAGACAATTCCGTATTTGAAAGCCAAGGGAATCGGGGTGATGAATGCCGGCCCGTTCAGCGCGCGCCTGCTCACCAACGCGCCGTTACCGCCGTGGCTGAAGGAGCCGGAGAACGTGAAAGCCGCTGCGCGCGCCGCTGCCGCGCATTGCGCGAAGAAAGGCGTGGACATCGCAAAGCTGGCGCTCCAGTTCTCCCTCGCGAATCCCGATATTACGACCACGGTCGCCGGCAGCGCGAATCCCGCGAACATCCGCCAGTGGGCGCAATGGGCCGCCGAACCGCTCGATCGGGGGTTGCTCGCCGAGGTGCAAGAGATTTTCCGACCGGTAAAGAACCTGGGGCACATGGAGGGGTTGCCGGAAAATAACTAGAGTCCGCATCGAATGGAACTGCCCGACTTCATCCAAATCGGAAACCAAGCGCCGCCACTCCGCTTCCTGATCATTGGCGGTTGGGCGGTGGGGGCGCATGGGAATCCTCGCGCCACTTTCGACGTGGATTTCATGATCCGACGTGCTGACCGCGATGCGTGGTTCGCGCGCGCGCTGCCTCGCGGGATGAAGTTGTTCCGCGAGTCTGGGACGTTCGCGCAGTTCACTCAACCGGCCGGTGATGGCTTCGACCTGATGTTTGTGGACGACCAGACCTTTGGGAAAATGTGGGAGGCGTCAGTGGAACGGACCTTCGGCGAAGTGAAGGCCCGCGTGCCGTGCTTGGACCATTTGTTGGCGTTGAAACTCCACGCACTCCGCCAGAATTTGGCGCACCGAACTTCCAAAGACGCCGACGATGTGGAAGTATTGCTCCGCCGGCATGAAATTAATCTAGGTGATCCGCATTACGAGACCCTTTTTTTGAAGTATGGAACCCGAGAACTTTATGAAACCTTCGTCCGAATCCTCCGTCATCCGTGACGCGGGCCGACCGAGCCTCGAATTCGACCTCCCCGACCCGGAAGGCTTCACATCCCTGCCCACCTGGGTTTCTTTGGAGCGAATGATGAAAGGGGTTCGCCAGATGCGGGCGTGGTTCCCGGCGGGGATTCCCACATCGGAAGAACGCTGGCAGGCAAAATCAACGCAGGTGTTCAAATTGTGAATCGCCGCCATGCTGCTCATGAAGGGATACTTACCGGGTGAATGATTCATCCAACAAATTCTCCCTGCTGCGGGACGGCTTCGAGATCGTTGAGCGAGTCCTCGGCCATGAGGAGTTGGAGGCGCTTCGGCGGGCGGTTGCTGAACTCCCATCCCGGCATCGTGGTGGAATGAGGAATCTATTGCAAAATTCAGAAGCCGTCGCGGCTATGGCGAATTCCGATTCGATCAAAGCCTTGGCGGACGCTGCGCTCGGGGTGGATGCGTTTCCGGTGCGGGGGTTACTCTTCGACAAAGCGCCCGCCGCAAACTGGAAAGTGCCCTGGCATCAGGACACTGCCATCGCCGTCGCCCAGCGTTTGGAGGGGGCGGGCTTTATCGGCTGGTCCATCAAGGACGGCGCACCTCATGTCCATCCGCCGGTGGAGATTTTGGAACGGATGGTGGCACTACGGATTCATCTCGACGACTGCGGATCG
>JANYBF010000639.1 GCA_025360895.1 Verrucomicrobiota bacterium | reverse complement strand
GGCATGCCGACCAGAAAGACCATGGCCGTGCCGTGCATGGTGAACAGGCGGTTGAACATTTGCGGCGGCAGGAAATGGCTGTTCGGCACCGCGAGCTGGATGCGGATCAGCACGGCCATCGTACCGGACGCCACGAAAAACATCAACCCAGCGACGACATACATCACACCCAACTTTTTATGGTCGGTGGTGACGACCCACTCGTGCAGGAGCGTGGGGATGGACGCGCGATCCTTCGTCGTCGAGGTCACGGCCGTCACGGTCGCGGTGGAAAGGTTCGAGGTGGCCATCGCTTATTTGAGGGTTTGGAGATACGAAACGATTTGGTCCACTTCGACGGCGGTAAGTTGCATGTTCGGCATCAGGCAACCGGGCTTGATGGTCTGCGGATCGCGCACCCAGGCGCGCAAGTGCTCGGTTTTGTTTGGCGCTGCTCCAGCCGCGATCGTCGCGCGCGTCATCAATCGCGTGAGGTCCGGGCCAAATACACCCACGGCCACGGTGCCGGCGACGCGGTGACAGTTTACGCAGGCGGTTCTCATAAACAAATCGTGCCCCGCGCGCACCACCGGATCCATCACCACCGGCCGTTTCTGGTCGGCAATCCATTTGGCAAAATCTTCCGGCGACTCGACTACGACACGGATACGCATCTGGGCGTGTTGGTTGCCGCAAAACTCCGCGCAGTTACCGAGATAGGTGCCAGTCGCATAAGGCTCGACCCACATCTTGTTGGCATGGTTCGGAATCAAATCAGTTTTTCCGGCAAGCTGCGGCACCCAAAAACTGTGAGCCACATCGGCGGATTCCAGCTTCAGGGCCGTGGGCCGTCGTTGCTCACGCGAACTGACCGGAATATGCAACTCGTTCGCGGTCACCACGCCATGTTCGGGATAAATAATCTCCCACCACCATTGATGGCCGACCACGCGCACTTGGAGAGCACCATCAGGTAGCTTCGCGTTTTGGACGTCGGCGATGGTGCGGGCAGTGACGAGTGTGAGCACGAATACGATGAGAATGGGGATGACTGTCCAAGCGAGTTCAAGCTGGTTGCTGCCGTAGATTTGCGGCGGCTCCCGCTGGTCGTCGCCGGGTTTCGCTCGGAACTTGATCACGGCGTAAGCGAGCAGCCCGCCAACGACGAGGAAAATGCCCGCACAAACCAGCAAAGCGAGCAAGGAGGTTTCATAGACCATCTCGGCTGGCGCAGAAAGGGGTTTGAAGATGCTGGTGACCGGGCTGGGGTCGGCCGACGCGATGCAAGGCGAGAGGAGTGACGCGACCACAGCAGCTACCCGCAAAAGGCTCGCGTGCGGCCTGAAAGGTTTTCTCGCGGTGTTCATACCTTCGGTTGCTCGGCCGGGAAACGCTTGGTTGCTAACGCATTGACAGTTTTGAGCAACATAACGTGTCGGTCAATGGGTTTTTCACGCGCCGCCTAATCATCAGCCATGACAATCAACCTATAAGCCCGGGCTGCTTTGCATGATTCCGCCGTCGGCGAAAATTGTGGTGGCGGTCAGGTAGCTCGCTCCATCTCCAGCGAGGAACGCCACCAGACTTGCGATTTCTTCAGGTCGAGCCATGCGACCGAGGGGAATTGCCGCGTTGAGCTTTTTCAGCAACGCAGGGTCGTTCATGGTCCCGAGGTTGATCGGCGTGGCCACCGCGCCCGGGCCGACGCCAACGACCAGAATGTTATGCGGCGCGAGTTCCACGCCGGCGGTGCGGGTCAACATGCGCATGCCGCCTTTGGACTGGCAATAGGCGGTGTTGCCGGGCATCGGCCAGTCTTCATGTACGGAAGTGATGTTAATAATGCGCCCGCCGCCGCCCTGTTTGATCATTTGTTGCGCGGCGAGTTGCGTGCCGAAGAACGCGCTCTTGAGGTTGATGGCAAGAACCTTTTCATATTGTGCTTCGGTGGTGTCGAGAATGGAGGTGCGCGTTTCGACGCCGGCGTTGTTTACCATGATGTCCACGCGGCCAAAATTCTGGACAGCGGTGGCGATCAGGGTCTGCAATTCGGCGACTTTGCTGACATCGGCCTTGCCCCCCGATGACGCAATCCCACAAAGCGCGAACCTGTTTCGCCAGCTCTTCCGTCGCCTCGGGATGCGCTACGTAATCAATGACGATGTTAGCACCTTGTCTGGCGAGTTCGAGGACGATGGCGAGCCCAATCCCGCTATTTCCTCCCGTGACGATGGCGACTTTACCTTTCAGATTCAGATTTGTTTTCCTTTACTGCGGATGTCGTACTTCTTGTTCAAGATTTCTTCGCTTTCGCATTCTCTGAGGTGCGAGCTTTGCTGGTATCAGGCAGTCCGTCGGCCAATGAACTCCGGGGTTGGAGAAGCTTTGCCACCAGGCCGGTCCAACCGGTTTGATGCGATGCGCCCAAACCGCGACCAGTATCGCCGTGGAAGTATTCGTGGAACATCACATAGTCGCGGAAGTGTGGATCGGTCGCCAGCTTGGGATGCGATTTAAGCACGGGCCGTTGACCATCCTCGCCCTTGAGGAACAGGCGCGTGAGGCGGCGGGTCAATTCATCGGCAACTTCGTTGAGGGTGATAAATTTTCCGGAACCGGTCGGGCACTCCACTTTGAAATCGTCGCCGTAGTAGTGGTGGAATTGTTGCAGCGACTCGATGATGAGATAGTTGATCGGCATCCAAACCGGGCCGCGCCAGTTGGAGTTGCCGCCGAACAGGCTGTTGCGCGATTCGGCGGGCCAGTAACCGACTTCGTAGATCTGACCACCCGCTTCAAAGCGAAATGGCTCGCGCTCGTGGACCTTCGAGACGGCCCGGACGCCGTGTTCGGAAAGAAAACCCGATTCGTCGAGCATCCGCCGGAGCAGCGCCTTCATCCGGTGACCGCGCAGCAGCGAAAGGAGACTGCGGTTCCCGCGTCCAGGAATGTGCCAGTTGGAAATCAGAGCGGCCAACTTGGGGCGATGTTCCAGATACCACTCCATGCGCGCGGCGAAGTCAGGCAAATGTCGGAGCGCAACTGGCTCCACCGACTGGACGACAAATAGGGGAATCAATCCGACGATCGATTGTACCTTTAATGGCAGATTCTGTCCGTCGGGCAGGCTGAGATGGTCGTAGTAGAACTGGTCAGTTTCATCCCACAGACCGAGCGAGTCCTCACCCACGCCGTTGATGGCGCCGGCGATGGACAGGAAGTGTTCGAAGAACTTCGTGGCGAGGTCTTCATAGACGTGATTATGAACGGCCAGTTCGGCGGAGATGCGCAGGAGGTTCAGGCAATACATCGCCATCCAGCTTGTGCCATCAGCCTGGTTGATGAAGCCGCCGGTCGGTAGCGGATTGCTGCGGTCGAAGCAGCCGATGTTGTCCAGGCCGAGGAAGCCGCCCTGAAAAATGTTGCGGCCCTGCTCATCCTTGCGGTTCACCCACCAGGTGAAATTGAGCAGCAGCTTCTGAAACACACGTTCCAGAAACACCAGATCACCGTGATCCGCCGGATCGGACTCGCGGCGCTGCTTGCGATCAATCTGAAAGACGCGGAACGTCGCCCACGCATGAACCGGCGGGTTCACGTCGCCAAACCCCCACTCGTAGGCGGGCAACTGGCCGTTCGGATGCATGTACCACTCGCGGGTTAGCAGGACGAGTTGGGCTTTGGCGAACTCGGCGTCAATGACCGCCAGCGGGAGACAGTGGAAGGCAAGGTCCCACGCCGCAAACCACGGATACTCCCATTTGTCTGGCATGGAAATCACTTCGGCGCTGTTGAGATGCTGCCAGTCACGATTGCGCCCGCGCTTGCGTTCCGGAGCCGGCGGCGGTTCCGTCGAATCGCCGTCCAGCCACTTTTGCACGTCGTAGCGGAAAAACTGCTTGCTCCAAATCATTCCGGCGAAGGCCTGGCGCTGAACCACCCGGGCATCGGCGTCGGTGATGTCGTGCTGCAAACCGGCGTAAAACTCGTCAGCCTCGCGCCGACCACGGGCGAAGCTGTCATCGAAGTCGGCGAAAGGTTTGCCGGACGACGTGCCGTTCGCCTTGGAGAGCCGCAGCCGCACGCTGGTTGAGCCGCCTGCCGGCACACTCAACTCGTACAGCGCCCCGGCCTTGGTGCCGGTCTGCGCCGGGTTCACCAGCGCCTTATTTCCGCCGATCACGTATTCGTGAAAGGCGTCCTTGAAGAAACCCGGGGCTGCGGGCTGGCCGAAGAGTCGCCGAACATTGGTCTCGTTGTCGCAGAAGAGCAGCGTCGGTTTGCCGTCGCAGGCGAGCCAGTAATTACCCAGCAGGGTATGTACGATTTCGACACCCCCCTTCCCGGCGGCGAGCCTGGGCTTCGGCACGTTGGTTTTCCACGACCAATTATTGCGGAAGCAGAGTTGCGGTAAAACCGAAAGCTTCGCCCCCTCAGGTCCGCGATTATGAACCGTCACCAACATGAGAATATCATCCGGCGCGGCTTTCACGTATTCAACAAAAACGTCGAAGTAGCGGTCCGCGTCGAACAAACCGGTGTCGAGCAACTCAAACTCCGGCTCCTCCCGGCTGCGCCGGCCATTTTCCTCGCGCAGTCGCGCGTAGGGAAATTCCGCCTGCGGATATTTATAGAGCATCTTGAGGTAGGAATGACTCGGTGTGGCGTCGAGGTAGTAATACAACTCCTTCACGTCCTCGCCGTGATTGCCCTCGGCGTTGGTAAGTCCAAAAAGTCGCTCCTTAAGAATCGGGTCCTGGCCGTTCCACAAGGCCAGTGAGAGGCAAAGCAGTTGCCGGTCATCGCTGAAGCCGGCGATCCCGTCCTCGCCCCAGCGATAGGCGCGGCTCCGGGCGTGATCGTGCGGCAGGTAATCCCACGCGTCGCCGCCCGGGCTGTAGTCCTCCCGCACCGTGCCCCACTGCCGCTCGGAAAGATACGGTCCCCAACGCCGCCAGTTTGCCCGGCCCGCTTTATCGTCGGCCATGCGTTGCGCTTCGGTGGACACGTTCGGCGCAGTTTTCGGTGAGGGTGTCGGGGGCATATCAGTTTGTCTGGTTCAGGATTTGCACGCGGCCTTGATCCGAGGTTGGGGCGCGCTTGCCAGAGCGGAAGCCTCTTCCGCCTCGGACATCGTTGACCGCCAACACTGCGGCACGTCGGATCGCATGATGAGCCGGTGGCGGGCTGCCGCGATCAGGCTCACCCCGTCACCACCGGATTATGCCAGCCGCCTTTGGGTATGACTTTTTGTTCCACCATGGCCGGGCCCCAGGTTTTTTGTTCGTAATCGAAAACCGGCGTGCCGGTTTTTAACACCGGGTCCACAATCCGCCAGGCTTCCTCCACATAATCCTCGCGGGCAAACAGGGTGGCATCGCCGGCCATCGCATCGCCGAGTACGCGCTCATAAGCGTCCATCTCGTCGGCGTGCGGGCAACGACTCCCCAGAATTTCCACCGGCTGGCTGGCGGTTTCATCCTCCGGAGCGATGTTGTTCAGGCTGATCGCAAACGCAATGTCCGGACTGATCCGCAACCGGCAATAATTTGACTTCAAGTTGAAGCCTTCATACATCGTCGGCGGCTGCTGCAACCGAACCAGGATTTCGGTGCAGGTGACGGGCAGACACTTCCCGGCGCGGATGTAAAACGGAACCCCCCGCCAGCGCCAGGAATCAATCTCCAGCTTGAATGCCGCAAAGGTTTCCGTCGTGGATTCGGGCGCGACACCCGGCTCCTTGTGGTATCCCCGGAATTGTCCACGCACGACGTTCTTTGCCTCCAGCGGCGGAATGGCCTTCAACACCTTGACCTTCTCGTCCCGGAGGGATTCGCTGTCCGTGCGGACGGGCGGCTCCATCGCCAGATTGGCCATGACTTGAAACAAGTGATTCTGCATTACGTCGCGGATGGTGCCGGTCTGATCATAGAACCCGCCGCGGCCTTGAACCCCGAAATCCTCGGCCATCGTGATTTGCACGCTCTCGATATTGTGCCGGTTCCAGAACGGCTCCAGGATTGCGTTGGCAAAACGGAAGAACAACATGTTGTGGACGGGCTTTTTTCCGAGGTAATGATCAATGCGGAAAATGTGTTTCTCGCTGAAGCTCTGCAGCAGAATTCCATTCAGCCGTTGCGCCGATACGCAGTCCGTGCCGAACGGTTTTTCCACGATGACCCGCGCGCCGTCTTCGGCGCAACCGGCTTTTCCAAGTTGCTCCACCACGGTGGCAAACAATACCGGCGGAATGGCCAGATAATGGGCGGGGCGTTGGGCCGAACCCAACTCTTTGCGGATGGCTTGAAAGGTCGCGGCATCCTTGTAATCGCCGTCCACATAGCGCAGCAAGCCGCTCAATTTTTCGAACGCCGCTGGATCCAGTCCGCCATGCTTTTCGAGGCTGTCTTTCGCGCGGGCCTTGAGTTGATCGAGATTCCAGCCCGCCTTGGCCACGCCGATGACCGGCACATTGAGATGACCGCGTTTCAACATCGCTTGCAGCGACGGGAAGATCTTTTTGTAAGCGAGATCGCCCGTGGCACCAAAAAACACCAGCGCATCGGAATGAGAAGTGTTCATAGTTATTTTACTTGGAGGGTTTCTCCAGATGGCCACCAAACTGAAAGCGCATCGCTGAAAGCAACTTGTCTTGGTAGTCCGCCTCGCCGCGTGACGCAAATCTTTCGTAGAGCGCTGCCGTAAGCACCGGCACCGGCACGCCTTCATCAATGGCGGCCTTGATCGTCCAGCGGCCTTCGCCGGAATCCGACACGCGCCCGGCGAACTTCGCGAGGTTTGGATCTTCAACCAACGAATTCGCCGTCAGGTCAAGCAACCATGACGCGATCACACTGCCGCGCCGCCATACCTCTGAAATGTCGGCAAGGTTGAGGTCGTATTGATAATGCTCAGGATTGCGCAACGGCGTCGTCTCGGCGTCCACGTCGCCTTTTTTCTTGCCGATGTTCGCGTCGCGTAACACGCCCAAGCCCTCGGCATACGCGGCCATGATGCCGTACTCGATGCCGTTGTGGACCATTTTCACGAAGTGGCCGGCGCCATTTGCGCCGCAATTTAGATAACCTTGTTCAGCCGTGCCGCCGAGTTTCTCGCGTCCCGGCGTGCGTGGAATATCACCAATGCCCGGCCCCAACGTGGCGAAGATCGGATCGAGACGCTGCACCACGTCTGGCTCCCCGCCGATCATCATGCAGTAACCGCGTTCCAATCCCCACACGCCGCCGCTCGTGCCCACGTCCACGTAATGAATGCCTTTGGCCGCGAGTTCTTTTGCGCGGCGGATGTCGTCCACGTAATAAGAGTTGCCGCCATCAATCAGGATGTCGCCCTTGTCCAAAAGCGGCAGCAAATCCGCGATAGATTGGTCCACCACAGCCGCCGGCACCATCAACCAGATTGCGCGGGGCTTCGCGAGTTGATTGACGAAGTCCGTGAGTGACGCAGCACCACTGGCCTTTTCCTGTTCCAATTGCTTGACCGCATCGGCGGAGCGGTCATAGACCACGCATTGATGGCCGTTTTTCATCAGCCGGCGCACCATGTTGGCGCCCATTCGGCCAAGGCCGATCATCCCGAGTTGCATCGTTGTTGTCTTTTTCATAAGCAAGAGTTGGAATTGTGTTGTCGTGATTGAATAGGTTACGCGGTCAGGTGGTGGACGCCTCGTAGATGCTCTGAATGGCTGCATCCAGCATGGCGTTGAACTCTGCATCGGATTGCGGGGCCGACAGGCCCTCAACCAGCGCCCGCGAGAAGCTCGCGATGACGCCGTGATTCCGGTGCAGGCGGTCGTTGCCTTCCGCTCGTGAATATCCGCCTGACAACGCAACCAGTTTTAAAACCTTCGGATGTTTGACCAGCTCGGCGTAAAAATCGTCCTGCTCCGGCAGCGTGAGCTTGAGCATAACCAACTGATCCGCCGGCATTGTGTTCAGTTTTTGAACGATGGCTTCTTTGAGCAAAGCCTCGGCGCCGGCTTTGTCGGGACAATGAAGGTTCACTTCCGGCTCAATGATCGGCGTGAGGCCCGTCGCGAGAATCTGCGCGGCCACTTCGAACTGCTGATGGATGACTGCCTGGATCCCAGCGGCATTGGCCTGGTTGATGACTGAACGCATCTTGGTTCCGAAGATGTGCTTCGCGTTGGCCTTGTTGAGCAGTGCGGCCAGCCCCGCGATGGGCTTCATCAAGTGAACGCCGTCCTGCTCATCGGCCAAACCCTGGTCCACTTTTAGAAACGGCACCACCCGTTTCACGTTCCACAGATAATCCGTGGTGGGCTGCCCCTGAATGTCCCGGTCCATGGTGCCCTCGAACAGAATTGCGGCGAGAATGCGGTCGCCGTTGAAGCTCGGGCTGGTGATGAAGCGTGCGCGCATCTGATGCACGAGCGCAAACATCTGCGCTTCGCTTGACCACGCAGTCTCGGTGATGCCGTAGGCCAACAGTGCCTTGGGGGTGCTGCCACCGCTTTGATCCAGCGCGGCTAGGAAGCCGGACTGCGTCTTGATTTTTCGCTGCTGTTGTTCTTTCAAGGAAGATAAGTTCATGATGTAATTTTCAATTTCCGGTAGTGCCGAATCAGATTATTCGTCGAACTGTCGTGTTTAAGCTTGGGCGTGGCTTTGCTTTCCAATTCAGGAACGATGCGTTGCGCCAGGGCCTTGCCTAACTCGACGCCCCATTGGTCGAAGGAATTGACGTTCCAGATGGTGCCCTGGGTGAACACAATGTGCTCGTACAGCGCGACGAGTTTGCCCAACACTTCCGGCGTGAGCCGTCTGGCGAGAATGACATTCGACGGACGGTTGCCTTCGAACACGCGATGCGGCACGAGCGCGCCGTTCGTGCCTTCGACTCTGACTTCCTCGGCCGTTTTGCCAAACGCCAGGGCCTCGGCCTGCGCGAAGACATTAGCCATGAGAATGTCGTGCTGCCGGCCCAGTTTCGTGAGCGCCTGACCGAACGCGATGAAGTCGCACGGAATCAGCCGCGTGCCCTGATGGATGAGTTGATAAAACGAGTGCTGGCCGTTCGTGCCGGGTTCACCCCAGTAAACCGGGCTGGTTTGATAGTTCACTTTCTTTCCCGCGAGTGTGACGTGTTTACCGTTGCTCTCCATCGTCAACTGCTGGAGATACGCCGGAAAGCGCTTCAGGTATTGTTCGTAGGGCAGCACCGCCACGGTCTCCGCGCCGAAGAAATCCGTATTCCAAACCGAGAGCAAGCCCATGAGCACCGGCAAATTCTGCGCAAACGGTGTGGTGTGGAAATGTTCATCCAGCTCATGAAAGCCCGCGAGCATCGCGCGGTAATTCTTCGGGCCGATGGCCAGCATCGTCGAAAGCCCAATGGCCGAATCCATCGAGTAACGTCCGCCGACCCAATCCCAGAAGCCAAACATGTTCGCCGTATCAATACCGAACGCCGAAACTTTCTCGGCGCTCGTCGAGACCGCCACGAAATGCTTCACGACCGCCTTCGGATTTCTACCGAGACCTTTCAGCAGCCAATCGCGGGCGCTGCCGGCATTGGTCATCGTCTCGAGCGTGGTAAAAGTTTTTGACGAAACTATGAAGAGGGTTTCCGCCGGGTTGAGATCGTGCGTCGCTTCCACGAAATCAATGCCGTCCACGTTGGAGACAAAACGGAAGGTCAGACTGCGGTCGCTGTAATGTTTCAGCGCTTCGTAAGCCATCACTGGCCCAAGGTCCGAGCCACCGATCCCGATGTTGACGATGTTCTTGATGCGCCTGCCCGTGTGACCTTTCCACGCACCACTGCGGACGCGTTTTGAAAACGCCTCCATCTTGTTCAGAACCGCGTGAACTTCCGGCACGACATTTCCCCCATCCACAAGAATCCTTGCATTTTTGGGCGCGCGCAGCGCGACATGCAGCACGGCCCGGTTTTCCGTGATGTTAATTTTCTCACCGTTAAACATGGCCTTGATCCGCGCCTTCAAACCGGATTCGGCCGCTAGTTTGAACAACAACTTGAGAGTTTCGTTTGTGATGCGGTTCTTGGAGTAATCCAAGAATAGTCCGGCGGCCTCGAGGGTCATGCGCTCGCCACGTTTGGAATCGGCGGCGAACAGTTGTTTGAGATGCAGACCTTTGATCTTTTTGTGGTGCGCCGTGAGTGCTTTCCAAGCCGGGCGTTGCGTGAGCGGTTTGAGCGTTGATTTCATGTTGGTGATTTTTAGGACTCTGATTGCCGTGCTAGCACTTTGTTTCGCTGGCTCGTCCTCGATCGTTTGGCTGGGAACGAGGACGAGGAGTGCTTTGCCCAGAGCCGAAAGCCACCGACGAAGGCGTTCGCATTGTCACCGGCGCGGCAACCTTTGGGCAACTTCTTCAGTTTCTTGACGTTGCCGCCCCCCAGCACGACGTCGTCGGGTCGCAGGGCGGCGACGAGCAGTTCCACCACAGCCGCGACGTGCTTTCGCCATTTCTTCTTGCCGTGTTTCTTCAGGCCGCGAATGCCGACGTAATCTTCATAGGTCGCCTGCTGGTAGGGGAGATGGCCCAGTTCCATCGGTTCCACGATGCCCTCCACCACCATCGCGGTGCCGAGGCCGGTGCCCAGACCGAGGAAGCGGAGCTGGCCGCGTTTATAGCTGCCGAGCGCCTGCATTGCGGCGTCATTGATGATCTGGACCGGGCGCTTGGCTGTGCCTTGAAAATCGAATGGTGGCCAACCCTTCGCAAGATTGTGCGGCT
>JANYBF010000617.1 GCA_025360895.1 Verrucomicrobiota bacterium | reverse complement strand
GCCCCAAACCCCAGCCTTTTCATCGGCCAAACATGCCTATGTTATTGTTAAATACTATAGTAAACAAATACGGCGCGGGCATCACACCCGCGCCTTGTAATTGCCGCAACGACCACCGAAATGTCTCGCCGACCGGGAAGGTCTGCTGAAAGCCTGCGGCCATTGTGGCCAGGGAGAGTTTACTTCATCCCGCTCTTGCTTGCCAATTTTTCCTGCCAGGTTCGCCCGCCACATCAATCTCGACCGGCCAGTCCCGCGCCAAAGGATTGCCCCCTCTGTATGCTCATGGAGTTCCAGCATTAGCTTGGAAAGTGCTTGACCAGTACTAGCAAATATTATACAACTAGCTCAATGAACCCTGCTTGGTTGGCACAGACGCCTGTATTCTGTGATGTAGAGCTGCGTTCACATGTATTACGGCTGGAGGTTCCGGAGGCACTGTGTGTGTCGATAGCGCCTTTCGTAACACGGAGGCCGAAGCGATGCTGACTCGCTCCGCATCTCGACATCGGCTGTCGGGGTCGCCTGCCGCCTGACCCGTGACTATTCAAAACCAAAAGGATCGAAGACCCATCAACCAACAGGAAACCAAACTAAAGAAACTGCCATGAAACCATCCACACCAAAAAACGAACTGCCACCACCCAACCAACTTCGAAAAGTAGTTTCGGGAGTTAACCGAATAAAAACCAAACTCATATTTCTGCTGGCAGCCCTGCTCTGCGGGTTGTCATCAACAGAACTTGCCGCCGCACCCATAGTTCAGAACCCGGGTGCGGATTACGTCGCCTTTGAGGCGGAAAACTTCGTGTCAATTTCCAACGGACCACCCACTCCGTGGGTGCTGACCAATGATGCCGCAGCGATCGGAGGGCAGGCCATCTTTCAGGTCATCGGCGCCCAGCAAACTGGATACCCGGTCAGCTTTGTCTTGTACGCCATTCGGTTTAGCCAGCCGGGCACCTACAACATCTATTATCGCTGGCGCGCCGATCAGCAACGGACGGATCAGGACCCAAATTCCGCCAACAGTTTCAAACTTCCCAATGATTGGGGTGATTTGCCGGAAGATGGCACCAGCGCCAATTTCACCACGGCCTCGGTGAATAACGCGCGGCAAATCCCGGGCGCTAATATTTATAATATTTATCCATTTTACAACACAGCTACGGCATCCTGGTCGGCGACGCAGACGTTGCCTGTGTCACAGGCCCAAGTAGATGCTGGAACCCCGTTGATTTTCAAAATCGGAACCCGCGAAATGGGAATGTACATCGACCGGTTTGTGTTGAGCACCAGAGCTGACTTGAGTGAGTCTGAGTTCAATTCCCTTGCCAGCTCGGGATACACCAATCCGCCTCTAGTTCTGAGCGCCGTCGGGTCAGCAGGCTTGACCAACGCCTCAGTCAATTTCGACTCCCCACTCCTTGCCGCTTCCATTCAGGCGTCGGATTTTGGCTTGAGCGGCGGGATCAACGTTACCGGCGCCGCTTTAGACCCGTTCACCTCGACGCGAGTAATCCTGACCACCTCCACGCAAGTCCAGGGAAGCAATTATCTGGTCACCGTCAATACACTGACCAACGCCAGCGGGGTGGGGGTGGCCGCGAACTCGACCGCGCGATTCACAGCCTGGAAGCTCACCACGGGTTCGGTTGTGCGAACATTTTATTACAATCTGACGGGCGGAACAACCGACGGCACCGTTGCGGATTTGACCGGCGATCCTAATTACCCTCTTAATCCCAGCGCGTCAGATTCGATCCAAGGTTTCCAAATCAACAATAGTCCGGTGGGGCTGAATTTCGGCGCGCGCGTGGACACCTATTTCACTCCCACTAATTCTGGTGTCTATGAATTCTTCATTTACAGCGATGACGAGGCGGAGCTCTACTTGAGCGCTGACCAGTCACCCGACAACCTGCAGTTGCTGCTCTCGTCGCCGTGCTGTTCAACCAATTTCAGCGACACGCTGTTCGCTGCTTCGCCCTCGTTGACCGTTGGCAACAAATACCTGCTGCGGGCATTGTGGTCTGAAAATGCGACCCCGTCGCTCTTGGGGGTCGGTGTTCGCCCTCCGGGTAACACCGCTCCGGCCGCTTCGCTCCCGATTCTCGGCGGCAATCTGATAACGACGTTGGTCAATCTTGATGCCCTCAGCGTCAACTTTACTCAGCAACCTTTGAGCACGACCAACAGCGCGGGTTCCCGGGCGACCTTCTCGGCCCAAGCGACCACTCCATCAGGCATTGTCTCCTATCAGTGGCGAGTGAACGGTACGGACATAGCAGGCGCAAACCGGCCACTCTACATCACTCCGTTGTTGACGCTCGGTGACAGTGGAAAAATTTACACGGTCGCCGTTAGCGGGGGGGGCAACCCCGTAAGCAGCAGCCCGGCAAACTTGACAGTCATTGCTGGCACGCCATCGCCGCTTCAAGCGTATGTCGGCGTCAATTTCGTCGGGGCTGGGCCCGGCGGGGTCTTGACTTCCAGTGATGTGGCTGGGGTCGTGCAACAGGAGCATTATAACAATGTTTCGGATTTGAGCGCATTGGCACTGCCGCTGTTGGACGCCACCGGCGCTGCCTCACCGGTGACGTTGAGTTTTGATCCAGTTCCGTTGGCAGTGTCTACGACCGGCCTAGGTGAGTCATCCGCTGATCGTTCCCTGCTTCAGGGTTATATCCAGAACGCCAACGCCGCTTTCACCGTGACTCTGAATGGCGTTCCATCAGGCAATTACAATCTGATTCTCTACAGCCTCGGCTTCAATTTCAACTCCACCTACGAGGAGGACATTGCCCTGACAGGCGCGAGCGTTTACCCGACCTTCTATGTGCAGGCTCAGGACGCCGGCCAGTACTTGAATCCTCCGGGATTCGTCCGTATGTCCAACACAAACTCGACGAACCGCGGCCCCGTCGGGAACTACGCCCAGTTTGATAACATCAGCCCGGCGCTGGACGGGAGTTTGATTATTTCAATCACGCCACAATCAACCAACACCGGGGTTACTGTGCTTCCGCCGCTAAACGGCCTGCAGTTGGTTCGCGCACCGCTGGTGACACCACAACCGGTACTGGCCACAAGCTACAACAGTGGGATTCACATCCTTACCGTCTCGTGGTCCGCATTGGCCACCGGATTCACACTCCAATCCTCGCCGACCCTTGGAACCGGAGCGAGTTGGACTGCGGTTGCTGGCACGCCCAACCCAATCACCGGTGCGGGTTCAACCATCGTCAATACGACAATTGGTGGTGGCGCTTACTATCGGTTGTTCAAACCATGATCCTCTGAACGGGGTTCGGGTATTTGCCCTCCTGAATGTTTGTGGGAGTATCGGGAGCGAGATGCAGAATGCGGATGGCGGGGCGGATTCCAACGAGTCCGCCCCGCCGTATTTTCAAGGCGTCAAGCGCGCTTGGGCCCTCTTGCCAACTCCTCAAGTTTTCTCCAAACGCACCGTCCGCTTACGTTGGGGGCGGTGTGCGGAGGCGTCCGATTGCCCGCCCTGCCGCAATAATCACTTTGCCTTTTGGCGTTTTGGTGTAACCTGCCCGGGTCAAAACCCTATATTAACTCAATTGATGAAGTATTATCGTCTCCAAGGGAATCCGGCTCCTGGCACCTCGGCTGGCACATTTGCCGAAACTCGACAAAACCGCCGTCCAACTTCAATTTCCATCATCTACATCTACAACGCGTTGATCGCCAATTGCGCTGGGAAATACGAACTCCAATAACGCCCGCTTTCACCGTTTGACCCTTCGTTGACAAAATCTGAAAACACTTGGATCAAGAAGGCACACTCGATTTATGATGCGAATCCGAATTCTTCTGCTGGGCTTGTTGGTCGCGCTGGTGGCGCTACCGTCGCCGGCTACCGCGATCTTCAACACGGGCGCCACCTGGAGACTCTTCAAAGGCCAGGTGGAGGCTTCCACCCCGGACCCGACCGCGTGGCGCGGCATCAATT
>JANYBF010000607.1 GCA_025360895.1 Verrucomicrobiota bacterium | reverse complement strand
CCGTATTTGCGCGCCAAGTCAGTGACCTCATCGCGCAACTCGGTGTTCTCCCCATGCAACCGGATTTCGTCGAGCAGGTAGCCAACCCGACGTGTGGCCCAGAGTCGCGGGATGAACTCGTGATCATCCGCCGTGCGCGGGAACTTCACTTGATAGGTGAACTTGCGCTTCACACCATTGACCGTTCCTTCGAGGACAACAGCGGAATCACCCCGGCCGGAGTATCGCCCCACGAGTACGAGTTGGTCGCCCCGGAATAAGTCGGGCAGGGGCGAGGGATAGAGCTTCGTCACGCGCAGATCACCGCTGAATTTGAGGCTCGGGTTCGCCAGCACCGGGTCTTTGATCTTGGAGAAGAATGACGAGACCTTCACTTCCAAGTCTTCCTCCGGCAGGACGTATTGGCTGACGGCCCGCGTGTCTTCGGTAATCTTGTCGAGCAGATGCGTATTTACGTCCGTGCCGATGCCGAAGCAGAAAATGCGGGTCCGCCCTTCGTTGGTGCGTTTCACATTCGCGACGATTTCCTCCTCGTCCGTCGCACCGATGGTGGGACGGCCATCGGTGAGGAAGATGATGACGAAAGGTCTATCACTCGTAGCAGCCGAGGTGACGAGGCTCTGAAATTGTTCTCGCTCACCTGGCTTGCGCTTTCCGTCTTCAGTTAGAGCCTCCTGACGTCGGCTGCTACGCAGGGAGAGGGTTTTCTTCAATGCCTCGTCAATTGCCGTACCCCCGATAGGCTTTAAATTCTTGATAAACTCATTTGCCTGGTCGCGGTTTGATGCCGACGCTGTCACCAGCTCGTCGAAGAGCGGCTCGACTTCGGTGGAAAACCGAATGATTTCGAACCGGTCGTTCTCATTGAGATTTTCGACGCAGAACTGAAGCGCTTTCTTTGCCTGCTCCAGTTTTTTGCCGGCCATTGAACCGGACGTATCGAGAACGAACGCTACGTCCTTGGGCACGATCTTTTTGTCCTTCGCCGCCACGCCCGGCGATACGAGCAGCATGAAATAACCATCGTCGCCGCTAGTTTTGTGCGCGAGGAGATTGACGCCCAGTTCGTCCTTTTCCGGCGCGAAATAGAGCGTGAAGTCCGTGTCCGGCTGCACGTCATTGGCCTCGAAGCCCACGGTGGCGCGGTTTGAGCCGTGACGCTTGATTTCCACCGAATGGCTGGGCGAATAGATGGACTTGAGCGGTCGGTCGTTTTGCAATTCAACCTTGAGACTCACATTCTTGATCGGCTTGGCGGAGAATTTTTCGGTGTTCATCGGATACACGTAGCTCACCAACCCGGCGTCGGACTTGAGTACCTGGGTGTAGGAGAGCTTGACGCGTTTTTTGCTGTTCGGTTCGATGGGGAAGATACGCACCTTGAACACGTCGCGGTCGGCGTATTCCAAGAGCGCAGGGTCTTTGAGCTTGCGAACGATATCTTCGTAAATCTGTCGCGCCTTCGCGGCGGGCAACGGTTCGGCCTCAACCATTTTACCGCCGATGTCCATCGTGAACTTGTCAATCTGCGCGCCTTTAGGAATGGGAAAGAGATACGTGCCTTCGAGCCGCGACTGATTGGGATTGTAGAATTCCTGGTCCACCAACGTGGTGGCGATCGGGCCGTCAATGTTGACGTTTACATGGTGATATACGACCTCCAGCGGCGCATAGGGCCGGGGGGCGGGCGGGACCGGAGGCGGATGCCAAATGGGCGGTGGCTGGTGCGGCGGACGCGGAATCCAATGTGCCTCGTCCACGATGATCAACCCGTCGGCGCGACACTGCGGCGCGGGCGCAAGAAAGCCGAACAACACCAGCCAAGCCGAGAAGGCGAAAATCCGTTTCATGGCTCGTTGGACGGGGACACCAGAAAAATGCTCCCGCTAAGGATTCGCGGCGGCTTTCAGCAGCACCGGTAGTGATGAAAGGGAATCCGAGCGATCAAACATCCGATGCCAAGACAAGTCTTGATTCAACCCCGGGTTGCCCGGGTGAAAACAAAAATGGCGGGAAGTGAAGATCACTCCACGCCTCAAAAAATTGATCGGCCAAACTTATCTGGTTCTATTTAAGCCGCCAAGTGATGCGCGCCTTGTTCAAATCATAGGGTGACATCTCCATCTTCACACGATCCCCCGTGGTGAGGCGGACGAATCGTTTGCGCATTTTCCCGCAAATCGTCGCCAGCACCAGATGCTTGTTGTCCAGTTCCACCCGGAACATCGTACCAGGCAGAACCGTGTGGACGCGTCCTTCCACTTCAATCGGTTCCTCTTTCATATATTCGCCAACAAAAACGGCGGGATTCAGGTTTGAGCTGAACCCCGCCGCTGAAACTTGGTTCAGCTTAGTAGCGACCACGACCGCCGCCCCCCCCACCCCCACCCCCACCGTATTCACGACGACCACCACCGCCACCGCCGCCGCCACCGCCGAATTCACGACGGCCGCCGCCACCGCCGCCGGGACGTTCCTCGCGCGGACGCGCAATGTTCACGGTCAGGGCGCGACCGTCAATTTCCTTGCCGTTTAGGGCGGCAATGGCTTTCTCCGCCTCATCGGCGGAACTCATGGTGACGAACCCGAACCCGCGCGGACGACCGCTCACGCGATCCATCATCAGGTTGGTTTCCACGACCGTGCCGTGCGCCGCGAAGGCGTCCTGCAGGTCGTTTTCAGTGGTGTTGAAGGAAAGATTTCCCACAAACAATTTTGCGCTCATGTGATGCTAACTGTCCTAGACTCAACTTTGCTCTCTCCAGACTGTTCCCGATAGCCGGGTTTCAAATCATCACTGAACTTCGTTCACCTGAGGATTTTCCATGACGTGGATACTTTAAGCCATCTACAGACACCCGAAATATGACGTTTTGCTAAGGAATAGCAAGAACCAAGTGTTAAAAACTTTTTGGCCGCCTGCCAAACCCGTAAATTTCATGCCGTGCGCGAAGTCCCGATCAACGGTAGCCGCCGACGTAAGGAGGCGGACCCATCCCCCGGCGCTCCATCCGCCTCTTCACGTCGGCGGCTACGAAGTTTGCTCGCACTCAATGTAAGCCAACGAAAAGGCGCGAAGTGAAATCACTTCGCGCCTCGTGAAAACGAAATTCAGTCTAAGTCAGCGAGATTTTGTCACCGTCCTTGAGCGTCACGATCGCTTTCTTCCAAGCCATCGTATTGCCCGCCTGCGCGGTACGCTTGCGACGGGCTTTGCCCCGGACATTCAGGGTGTTTACCTTGGTCACCTTGACTTTGAATAGTTCCTGCACGGCATGGCGGATCTGCGGCTTGGTCGCGCGGCGATCGGCTACGATGGTGTATTGATTGAATTTTTCGCCCTGGCGCGTACCTTTTTCGGTGAGCCGGACGGTCTTGACGATATCAAAAGCGTTCATGTTATTCCTTGTTCAAGCGAGCTTCCACCTTCTCAAACGCGCTGCGGGTAAAGAGCAGCTTGTCCGGACGGAGAACATCATAGGTATTGAGCGATTCGCCCGTCGTGAGGGCCACGCCGGGAAGATTGCGCGACGCGAGCAGGAGATTCTTGTCCGCACCGTGAGCGACGATGAGCGTGGTCCCCGTCAATTCGAGCGCGGCAATGACACCGACAAAATCCTTGGTCTTTGGCGTGGCAAGCTTGAGGTCGTCCACCACCACCACGTCGCCCGCCTTCAAACGCTCGCTGAGGGCTTTGCGCAAGGCGAGTTGCCGGGTGCGAACGTTGACCTTCTTGCCGAAATCACGGGGCTTCGGTCCGAATACCACGCCGCCGCCGGGCCAGAGGGGCGACTGGTTGGAGCCGGCGCGGGCGCGGCCCGTGCCTTTTTGTCGCCAAGGCTTCTTGTTTGAGCCGGAAACATCACCAACGTTTTTGGTGCAAGCCGTCCCACTGCGCTTATTGGCGCGATGCGCGACTACGGTGTCATGCACAGCTTGCGTGCCTTTGCCGTTTTCGATCAAGGCGAACTTTACTTCGAGTTCGCCGGCGCTCTGGCCTTGAGCGTTTTTCACAGAGAGTTTCATGTCGGTCCTTTATTTATTTCTTGGCGACGGCCGGGGCGGCCGCCTTTTTCTTGCCGGCCGGGACGGCCGAAACGGCGGGCTTCCAACCCTTCGGACGCTTCTTGGATTCGCGAATGATGACGTAATCGCCTTCCGCGCCGGGGAACGATCCTTTGATTAACAATAAATTGTCCGCCTCGCGCACCTGGATGACTTCGAGGTTTTGCGCCGTGCGCGTCACTTGGCCCATGTGGCCGGGCATTTTCATGCCGCGCATGACAGTGCCGGGAAACAAACGCTGGCCGATCGCGCCATTGCGCCGATGAAAGCCCTTCGCGCCGTGCGTTGAATCACCGCCGCGGAAATGATGGCGCTTGACGACGCCTTCAAACCCCTGGCCCTTCGTCGTCCCGATGGCGTCCACAAAATCACCGGGCGCAAACAACGTCGCGCCGACGGTTTCGCCGGGCTTCACTTCCTTGGAGAAGTCGCGAAATTCACGGATGCGTTTGACCGCGACGCCGCTGTGTTTCTTGATGTGACCGAGCAACGGCTTGGTGACGCGATGTTCCTTCTGGTCGTCAAACCCGAGCTGCACGGCGTTGTAGCCATCCTTGCTGGCCTGCGTCTTGACTTGAAGCACGCGATTGGGACCGGCGAGCACGACGGTCACGGGATGCAGGACGCCGCTCGCGTCATAGACGCGGGTGTGTCCGATTTTCTTGGCTATTAATCCGAGTGGCATGGCAGAAATGGGTTGAGGTTCAAATCTTGATGGTGATGTCCACACCCGCCGGCAGATTGAGCTTCTTCAACTCATCCACGGTCTTGGCGGTCGGATCAATGATGTCGAGCAGGCGTTTGTGCGTGCGTTGCTCGAAGGTCTCCTGCGACTTTTTATCTGCGTGCGGGGAGCGCAACACGGTGAAACGTTCAATGCGGGTGGGGAGTGGAATCGGCCCGGCAACCCGGGCGCCCGTGCGCTTGACGGTATCGGCGATTTCCCGCGCCGACTGATCTATGACACGATAGTCATAGGCCTTGAGACGGATACGAATGCGTTGTCCTGCCATATAAAGAACAATTGTCTGTTGCTGGTCTGCTAAAACGGTTCAACCCTTTCCCTCAGGGAAACAGGGGCGCAGAGACTAGCAAACGCATTCTCACCCGCAACAATTTTTTTCAACTTTCTATGCTGTGGTGAAACAAGCCGGGCAACCAGTCCCAACCGAATCCAGGCGGAAGCCTTTTAAACGCAAAGGCGCAAAG
>JANYBF010000565.1 GCA_025360895.1 Verrucomicrobiota bacterium | reverse complement strand
GCTTCGGCTTTCAACTGCAGGGCCTCAATCACGCCGTCCGCGCTGCGGGCGGCCACCGTCAACACGCCCGCCGGCTCAGCCACCGCCTGGTGGTGCGTGCTGTTCACACCCAGAATCCGCTTGCCGGTTATCTTGGCGAGTAACGCATCGGGTGTCAAACTTACTTCGTGAACCTTGCGGGCCCGCCGATCCATCCGGCGATGGTTCAAGGCCCCGGGGATTTGCCGGGCAATATCCATTACCAAGGTCCCGCCCAGGGCCACGTTCAAGATTTGCTGTCCGCGGCAGATCGCGAGCAGTGGCCTGCGTTGGCGAAAAATTTCGGCCACCAGCAACACCTCGCGCAAATCGCGGGTGCCAGCGTCGGGCGTCACCATTACGGTGCGCCGCAAGCGGGCGGGAATTCGTTTTGCATACAAATCCGGGTTTACATCCTCACCACCGGTCAGCAACACGCCGTCGGTGCGGCGAACGCACTCGGCGATCATTTCCCGGGTGGCGGCTGCGGGCATGACGACGGGAATCATCCCGGCACCCAGCAATGCCCGCTCATAGGCGACGGAAAGGCTCAACGATTGGTCGCTGAATTCCGAGCCTTTGCTTTCAATGCCGGCGGAAACAAGAATCAACGGGCGCTTGCTCATTGAGATTCATGGTAAGAAAACGGTGGCGGGTTGTCAGGGCGAAAATTGGGCCCCGCTTTGAGGGGGCGCATCGGGCGGACAGATTTTCATTTTGCTCTTTCGGCGGACGCTTATACTGTCGGCTCATGATTTTGGAATTCACCAAGATGAACGGGGCGGGTAACGACTTCGTGTTCGTGGACAACCGCGCGCAAAAAATCAGCCTGACAACGGAGCAGATCATTCACCTGTGCGACCGCCATCGCGGCGTCGGTGCGGATGGCGTGATGCTGCTGGTGCCGGCGCGCAAGGGGCAGGCGGACTGGGCGTGGGATTTTTACAACAGCGACGGGAGCGCGGCGGAAATGTGCGGCAACGGCGCGCGCTGCTTTGGCCGGTTTGTGAAAAAGGTAACTGGGGCGAATCGCGATTTCAGCTTTGAAACCACCGCGGGGATTATCACCGCCAGTTTTCAGGGCGAACGGGTGACGGTGAATCTCACTCGGCCGAAAGATTTGCGATTGAATCAAAGTGTCCCGCTCGCGACGGGCCCGGCAATGATCCATTCGCTCAATACCGGCGTGCCGCATGCCGTGCTGTACGTGCCGGACGCGGATCAAGCGATGGTCATGCAACTCGGTCCCGAGATTCGCCGTCACGCCCATTTCGCACCTCGTGGGACAAACGTGAACTTCGTTCAGGTTTTGGGCGCAAACCATATTCGCGTGCGCACCTTCGAACGTGGGGTGGAGGGCGAAACGCTGGCGTGCGGCACCGGCGTCACGGCGGCGGCCCTTATTTCCGCACGCGTCCACGGCTTTACTTCGCCGGTAAAGGTTCAAGTGCAGGGCGGCGACCAACTCGAAGTGAGCTTCCAGGACGAGGACGCGGAGTTTGAAGACGTACGCTTGAGCGGTCCGGCGGATTTTGCGTTTACGGGGCAAATTGAAGTTTGAGTCCGATTCGAGCCATTCATAACGCTTGCCAAACGCATTTCGTCCCATAGATTGAGCGCCCGTTTATCAAAATATGGAAATAAATCTAGGCAACCTCCTGCTCGCTCAAGCCTCGGGCACGCAACCCGATCCCAAAGGTGAAATGGTCAAGTTGGTAGGCATGCTGGGTCTGATGGCGGTGATGTTTTACTTCGTGGCCATGCGACCCCAACAGAAGCGGGCCAAGGAGCACGCGGCTTTGCTCAAGGCGGTCAAGGCAGGCGACAAAATTACCTCGACGAGCGGAATCCTCGGCGTGGTCCTCAGTGTGAAGGAGAAAACCGTGACGATCCGGTCGGCGGATACCAAGTTGGAAATTACCAAGGCAGCCATCGCCGAAATCACCGAGCGTGGCACCGACAAAAGCGAGGCCTAAGCCCATCCTGCAAATCCCATGAGTCGAAACAATACCTGGCGGTTGATCATTGTTATTGCCGTCCTGCTCTTCTCGCTCAACGAGATCTTTATTCGTGATTATCGCTTCGTCCCACCGAAGGGCCGCGATCTGGTGGAACACTTCGCCGAACGCGCCCGGGTGGCGCCGACGGAGACTTTGTTCGCCAACATCGTCCTCACCGCGCGCACGTTGCAAAAGACGAATGCCGACCATGCGTTTGCCAACCTTCAGCTCGCTATCGGAACGAATGACATCCGGCCTTACTTTGAGTTCGATGCACGCAATGAACCCGCGCCGACCACGTATATTTTAAACCGGCTGCAACGCGAGGCCGCCAGCAAGATCAAGCTGGGCCTCGACCTCCAGGGCGGCACTTCGTTCCTCGTTGAGATGGACATGACGAAGCTTTCCGATACCAACGAATTGTCGGGCGCGCTGTCGCAGGCGATTGAGGTGTTACGCAAACGCGTGGATCGCTTTGGCGTCGCCGAGCCGGTGATTCGACCGGCGGGTAACAACCGGATTGAAATCCAGTTGCCCGGTTTGTCCGAAGAAGACCGCGAGCGAGCGAAGGTCAGTATTCAGAAACCCGCGTTCCTCGAATTCCGCCTGGCGCACGAGCAGACCGATGAACTGGTGCGATCGGGTGAAGTTCCGCCCGGCTATGAATTGCTTCAGCGTAAGTCAATTCCGCGCAATGGCGGTGAGCGGCTCGAGCAAGTGATCGTCAAAAAGAAGGGCGAGCCGGGCCTGACCGGCAGCATTGTCAAACAAGCGATGGCGGTACCCGGTAATTTCGGGGAGCCGCAAATCAATTTTCAGCTGAATGACGTCGGCGCGGCAAGGTTTGCAGAACTCACCCGTGAGAATCGTGGCCGCAAGCTGGCGATTGTGTTGGACGGTAAATTGTATTCTGCGCCAAACATCAACGAGCCGATTGAAACCGGCAACGGCCAGATCACCGGCAACTTTTCCGAAGCCGAGGCGCGGGAGTTGGCGGGCGTGTTGGAGAATCCTCTGCGGGCACCGTTGCGTATTTTATATTCCACAGACATTGACCCGACATTGGGCAAAGACTCGATTCGCAGCGGTATTCAAGCCTCTATCTATGGCGTGCTGGCGGTCGCCATCTTCATGCTCGTTTATTATATGCTGGCCGGCATGGTCGCGAACGTCGCGCTACTCACCAACATTATCATTACGCTGGGCATCATGTGTTCCATCAACACCACGCTAACCTTGCCGGGCATCGCGGGCTTGGTGCTGACCATCGGCATGGCGGTGGACGCCAACGTGTTGATTTATGAACGGATCCGGGAGGAATTGGCCAAGGGCAAATCGCTCCGCGGCGCCATCGCCGCCGGTTATGATCGCGCCTTCAGCACCATCTTCGATTCCCATGTGACGACCCTCATTTCCTCCATCATTTTGATTTTCATGGGGACGGGGCCGGTCAAAGGTTTCGGCGTAACTTTGACGATCGGCGTGGCGGCGAGTTTGTTTACGGCGTTGGTGGTGACCCGGCTGATCTTTGACTGGCTGCTCGCTCGCAACCTGATCAAGAATCTCAACATGTTGCACCTTATCCGCAGCCCTAAAATAGATTTTATGCGCTGGGCGAAGCCGGCGTTTACCGTCTCGTGGTTGATCATCCTCGTCGGCTTGGGCTGGGGTTTCAAGCGGGGGAGCGGCGTCTATGGTGTCGAATTTACAGGCGGCGATACCGTCACGCTCGGTTTTGATCAGGCTCACATGGTGGACGAGGCCAAACTCCGCGAGGCCGTCAATCAGACCGGAGTGGGCGAGGCTTTGATCGTCTATCAACGGGATGTTTCGACGGGAAATAAAACCCTGCGCGTGACGATCCGAACGGCGGCCGACAAAGCCACACCGGCGCAGGTGGATGATGTGGACAAGCGCGTGGTGGCGAAACTGAAGTCCACCTTCGCGGACGCAAATTTCCAGGTGCTGAGCACGGATAAGGTTGGCCCCACCATGGGGGAAGAAATCCGCAACACCGCCATCGTCGCGTCAATTCTAGCGATGCTGGGCATTCTCGTTTATGTCGCGTTCCGTTATGAGTTCTCTTTCGCCGTGGCGGCGGTGGTGGCCATCGTCCACGATATTTTGATGACCTTGGGTTGTTACTTCCTGTCGGGTCGCGAACTTAACAGCACCACCGTAGCGGCGGTGCTGACGATTATTGGGTTCTCGATCAATGATACCATCGTGATCTTTGACCGGATCCGGGAAGACCTGAAGTTGGGTGTGCGGGGCACGTTCCGTGAAGTGGTGAACCAGGCGCTCAACCAGACCTTGAGCCGAACGATCATCACGTCCGGCACAGTCTTCCTGGCGACGGCTATGTTGTTCATCTTCGGCGGTGGGCCGGTGAACGATTTCGCGTTCACTTTTCTGATCGGCATCTTGACGGGAACCTATTCCTCAATCTACATCGCCAGCGCGATTGTTCTGTGGTGGCACAAAGGCCAGCGGCCCCAGATCGGTGGGCCGCAGGTAATGTTGGAAAGCGGCGCTTCGGCCACGGCGAAGCCCTGACCGCAGACTTTTTCTTGCTCGAAATCCTGATCTTAATATGTGACCGGGATTAAGCTCAGGTAACAGATTATGCTTAAGAGCAAACAACCGAACCATGCTTGCCCTGATTGAGATTACTGCCTGGCATTGGGCGGGGTTTATCTTGTGCGTCATCTTCTTTCTCGCGCTGGATCTGGGGGTGTTTCATCGGCAGGCGCATGTGGTCAAGTTCAAGGAAGCGCTGACTTGGACGACGATTTGGGTGGTGCTTTCCTTTAGCTTCGGGCTGCTCCTCGCGCCGGCACTGGTGACGGGTTGGGGGAAGCAAGACTCGGTCGAATTCATCACCGGCTATATCATTGAGTTGTCGCTCTCGATGGACAATGTCTTCGTCATTGCCCTCATCTTTACCTATTTTCGCGTACCATCGCAGTACCAGCATCGCGTGTTGTTCTGGGGCATCCTCGGCGCGTTGCTGATGCGCGGAGTGATGATCGGGGCCGGCGCGGCGCTCATCAGCCGGTTCATGTGGACGCTCTATCTTTTCGGCGCATTCCTGATTTTCACCGGTGTAAAGATGCTTTTTGTCAACGATGAGGGCGTTCATCCGGATAAAAATTTCCTGCTTCGCTTGGCGAAGAAATGCTTCCCGGTGGCGACAGAATTTCACGGCCATAAATTCGCCATTCACGAGCAAGGCCGGTTTACTTTGACGCCGCTGGCGCTGGTGCTGGTGGTGGTCGAAACCACCGACCTGATTTTTGCCGTGGATTCCATTCCAGCGATTTTTGCCGTGACGCAGAAGCCGTTCATCCTTTTCACGTCCAACGTCTTCGCCATTCTCGGCCTGCGCTCGCTTTATTTCGTGCTAGCCGGGGCCATTGACTACTTCCGCTACCTCAAAGTCGGCCTGTCCTTCGTTCTCGTGTTCATCGGCGGCAAGATGCTGCTCGACTCGCACGGTCAGCCGCCGAAATGGTTTCAGGTGGATATTCCGAGCAGCGTGTCGTTGCTGGTTGTGGGCGCCATCATCGCCACTTCCATCGCCCTGTCAGTCGTAGCGGGTCGCCGCGAAAAGCAGGTTACGCGTAAATCGTGACAGATGCGTGTGGAGTGGCGGTTAGCTCCGCGGAAAGGCCGTTGCCTGGGAGCGCTGGCATCCTTGCCGGCGAGTTGCGGTCGGTGTCTGCGGGTTCGGGCCAGTTGAAACACGCCGGCAAGGATGCCGGCGCTCCCAGGTTTCCCGTACGGGACCCCGGCTGGTTGCGCGTAAATTCTTATGTGGCGCATTGACGCGGTGCTCGCGCTTCGGCGATTCTGAGTGCCGATGAAATTCCGCTGGTTGCCCGCGCCGCCCCAGCCCCTGATTGCCGACAAGTTGGCGGCGGAATTAAAACTCTCTTCGTTGCTCACGCAATGCCTCGTCAATCGCGGCCATAGCGAGCCGGGTAACATCGAACATTTTCTCCATCCCCGCCTCAAACAACTCGCTGATCCGTTTCTGCTCCCAAACATGAACGCCGCCGTCGAGCGTTTGCTGCGTGCGCGGGAAACGGGTGAAGCGCTCGTAATTTTTGGCGACTACGATGTGGATGGCGTTACCTCGACGACGTTGCTGACCGAAATGCTGGGCGCGCTGGGCTGGTCGGTGAATGCTTATTTGCCGCACCGCATGGATGAAGGCTACGGATTGAGTCAAGACGGCGTGGAGAATAGCCTGAAGAAATTTCCTACGAAACTTCTGCTGGCCGTGGACTGCGGTTCGACCGCCGTCCCGACCATCGCGTGGCTGAAAGAGCAGGGGGTGGACGTGATCGTGCTGGATCATCATCAAGTTTCTTCGCCGCCACCGGCTGCCGTCGCCCTCGTGAACCCACAACTGACTTTAGACTCCGGACTCACGGCCCAAGACTTCAAGGAACTGTGCTCCGCCGGCCTCGCCTTCAAGCTCGCGCACGCCCTGGTGAAGCGCGGACGGGAAATTGGCCTGTCGGGCGCGGCGGAATTTGATTTGCGCCCGCTGCTTGATCTCGTCGCACTCGGGACCATTGCCGATCTTGTCCCGCTCATCGGTGAAAACCGGATCCTCGTTTCCGCCGGGCTGGAGCGGTTAAGCGCAACGCAGCGACCGGGTCTGATCGCGTTGAAGCAAGTCGCGCAATGCCCGCCGAAGCTTGGAACCTATGAAGTTGGTTTCCAGCTCGGCCCCCGCCTGAATGCCGCTGGCCGGTTGGAAACGGCGGAGGAATCATTGCGACTGCTGCGGGCGCGTGATGTGGCGGAGGCGTTACCCATCGCCCAACGCCTCGATTCCCAAAATCGTGAACGGCAAAAGATTGAGCGCGGCATCGTGGATGAAGTCGCGGGCGTGGTGCGGACCAAATTCAATCGGGCGACGGACTTCGTCATCGTCGAGGGGCAATTGCACTGGCACATCGGCGTGGTCGGCATTGTCGCCTCGCGCGTGCTTCAGGAATTCTATCGGCCCACGTTTATTATTGGCGGGGACGGTGAGAACTGGCGCGGGTCGGGTCGCAGTATCGCCGGCTTTGACCTTGCGGCGGCCTTACGGGAGTGCGATGACCTGCTCATCCGCCACGGGGGCCATGCGATGGCCGCCGGGATCACCATTCACCCGGACAAGCTCGAAGCCTTTCGCTCACGCCTCAACGACCTCGCCCGGCGTTCGCTCAAACTGGAGGATTTGCAGCC
>JANYBF010000531.1 GCA_025360895.1 Verrucomicrobiota bacterium | reverse complement strand
GAACATCTGGCACGACCGCGTGACCACCGTCTTCCCGCGCCAGGGCCATTACGCACTGGATACCAAAGCCATTGCCAGCTATCCGCCAGCGGACCTCACCGTTGAACGCATCGGCGAACTAGTGAATTACGATTTGCCCGCTCTTCTTCGTCCGCCCTGAGTGAGCGAGAATGGGACTTTCTCGAATCACCGCCTAGAACCTTCAATTGACGCGTGCAATAGGCGTGTTTGATAATGCTATGGCCATGCACAACCCGTCGGAAACGAACTGGACGATCCTCAAAACACTTGGCGGCGGAGGCCAAGGAGAAACTTTCTTGGTAGAGCACGTCAGCAGAACACCAGCGATGGCAGTTCTGAAACGACTTAAGAACACGAAAGCAAGCGACCTAAAAGCTCGTGGCCGTATGTTCCGTGAAGTTGCAAGCCTCCGCACATTAGTCACCGTAGGAGCGAAGGTGCCGCAGATCTTTGACGACAACACTAGCAGTTAATGGTCACCAAATGAATCAGACGATCAGCTACCGGATTCGTGAAGAAACTGCAGAATGCATAATGTCTCGCACGGTGACATTGCATCTTCCTCCAGGTAATCCGATACAAGTCGGCAGCGAAGTTGATTTAATCCATTACAAACCTCCAAACATTCCAGAGGCGAGTCCCTTGGTCACAGACTTGCAGGCTGCAATTCTTGAGGCAATGGAAGCATTGAACAGAGAAGTGGAGAAAGTTGCGATAACATCTGAGAAGCCAACAAGCGACGTGGCCATGAAGAGCCTGTTCAAGCAAATGAGAGAAGCTGCGCGCGAGTGATCTACCCACTGACCGCCTGTTCCTGCCCGGCGGGAAGCCCGCGTAAATCCGCGTAAAACGGCTTCCGCCGTCACGCGGCTTACGGCTGCCAGAACGGAGCGCGGCTGTGTCGAAGACCAGCCGCAGCACATTGCCAGCGAGAAGCGCGCGGAACATTCCACCCGTCACACTTCATCCACCCGCTGCGACTGGTCGTTCAGACACAGTCGCGATCCGATTGTGCCGCTGTCACTCTTGGCTGGTCAAGAATGAGCCGGGCCGGGTAACGTCACGAACGTTGAACACTGCGGCTCGGATTCAGACTCCAAATTAAAATGAGGTCCATTGGCAATCTACCGGATGAAACTCAAGCACGCCGGTTTGGCGATTACTTGGTCGCCCAAGGTATTCGTAACGAGGTCGAACCGGATACAGGAACGGCTTGGGCCGTCTGGATCACGGACGAAGATCAGGTGAAGCTCGCGCAGGCCGGGCTCGAGCGGTTTCGCGCCAATCCCGACGCCGAGGAATTTCGCAACGCCCAAAGCGCCGCCGCCAAAGTGCGGGCGGCAGACGCTCAAGACCGCGCGGGTTATCAAAGGCGGGTGCGTACGCGGCGAAGTCTCTTCCCGAAGCTGGGTGGTTATGGCGTCGGGCCGCTGACATTTGGTTTGATCTTCCTGTGTGTCGCGGTGGCGGTTTACTCGAAGCTGGGGTCCAACCATGAATCCTTGAAACCGTTGCTGCTTGCCGACCCGGAGAATGCGAATGGCACGTTTCTGCCCGAGGTTCGCGCGGGGCAATGGTGGCGGTTGATCACGCCCATCTTCATCCACTTTGGACCGCTGCACCTGCTGTTCAACATGATGTGGCTTTACCAGCTTGGTTGCATGATCGAAGCGCGCCAGGGAACGCTCCGGCTCGCCTTGCTGGTGGTTGTTACCGGGGCCGGCCCGATGGTCGCCCAATACGTAGTGAACGGGCCGGGTTATGTGGGCGGCATGTCGGGAGTTGTCTATGGTCTGGCCGGCTATGTGTGGCTGCGTGGCAAGTATGATCGCGCGTCCGGTCTCTACCTCGACCCGCAAAACGTCCAGTGGTTATTGATCTGGCTGGTGGTTTGTTATACGGGCCTCCTCGGTCGCGTGGCAAACACCGCGCATCTGGCAGGGCTGATCATCGGCGTCGTTTGGGGCCGGGTGTCCGCGTATTTCGCTGCGAGCAGGCCCGAGTGAGAGTGCGGACATGGTCGTCAGTTTGAGGTAGCCGACATCGCGCTGCGATGTCCTAGGACCGCGTGCAAAGCAATCCCCAATGGTTTGGTTGATAAAGGCTGGTGTCACAGCTTAGAATTACCTTCGTGAATTCAAAGCTGCGCCATAAACAGGGTTCTCTGGTCGGGTTGATATTGGGTGTGCTGCTGGTGAACGGCGGGCAAACAATCCCGGGCCAGACTGTCACGATTGATACGTCTCCCGCCGGCCGCCACCAGGTCATGGATGGTTTCGGCACGTGCATCGCTGGCACCGAAGGCGAGCAAACCTGGTGGCAGAATCTTTACTTCAACGATCTGCAAGCCTCCCTGTTGCGCATGGACCTGACGCCGACGTTCAAGTCATCCTATTCCGATTTCACGTACAACTCGCCGTGGTTCCACAATAGTCCGGCGTTGCCCGGTCCCGAAACCAACAACGTCCGCACGTACACCAACGCGGGTCATTACACCCGGCTCTTTGCCGGACGCCAGGCGCCGATCGCGGTCATGGGCCCGGACATCAATCAGAATACCAACTATTTCAATTTCAACGCCGACGTCCCGCGGGTCGCCGGGGCGCTGGCCAAACTTGGTGCCAGCAAGGCGTCCCGGCCAGGCGATTTCAAACTCATCGGCTCGCACTGGTCGCCGGCACCCTGGGTGAAAATCTCTTCCGGCAACGCAATCAATGGCCAGAGCGGCATCCTGCCGGTCAACGGCACACCCTGGCCGTTCATCTGGGGCGGCAATTTCGCCGGCGGCCGGCTCGATACTTCCGGCGCGCCGCGCGCCGAGTTTGACGATTCCTCCCAAGGCGGCACGGGACCGACCAGCGCGCTGACACAGTTTGCCCGCTGCACGGCGGCTTATTTGCGCGGCTTTCAAAACGTTTACCAGGTCCGTTTCCATGCCGTCAGCATCCAGAACGAACTCAACTTCGAGGAGTTTTACAACAGTTGCACCTATCCCCTCTCCACAAATTACCTCATCGCCCTCAAGGCGGTCCGGGCCGAGCTGGACAAATATCCGGACCTTGCGCCCATCCAACTCATCGGCCCGGAAGATCTGCTTGGCGGCGATCCGTACAGTATGTGGCAGTATGGCGGCGGGAGTTCGACCGTTCACAAGAATTTGCAGTACCTCCAAAACCTCGCCGCCGATCCCCAGGCCGCCGCCGCTGCCGCGTTCTTCTGCATTCACGGCTACGCGAGTGACGGCGTTAACGCCGCCAACGCAACGCCGACCTCCTGGGATTGGTGGGCGAACGGTTGGACCACCAGCCCCGCCGCCGGCATTCCAGCCAATGTTCACGGCTATTCGTTTTACGGGAAAAAATCCTGGATGACCGAAACCTCGGGCGAAAATCCGACGTGGCTTTCCCCAGCGAGCGGCTATCCGAATGCCGGCGCCTGGAGCCTGGCATTGCGGATTCATCAGGCGCTCACGACCGGACGGCAAAGCGCCTGGGTTTATTGGCAGCTGACGGATGGCAACGCCGTCGGCGCCCAGACGCTCACCAGTTCCGCACTGGGGACGAACTCGGCGAAATACATCGCCGCGAAACATTTCTTCCGCTACATCCGGCCCGGGGTCATCGCGGTCAATGCCAACGTCGGTGGTTCCTCCAACCTTTTGGCCAGCGCGTTTCTTGACGAAACGAACCGTTCATTGACCGTCGTACTGCTCAACACTTCAACCGGCTCTTTAACGGCCACAATCAATG
>JANYBF010000527.1 GCA_025360895.1 Verrucomicrobiota bacterium | reverse complement strand
AACGCCCCGCGCCTTGGCGTCGGGGCGTTTCTTCTAGCTTCCAATCTGATTGAATCTTTCATCCTGCCACCGCTAACATCCGCCCGTGCCGGTGTTCACTTACATCCTGACTGCGCTGGGAGCTTATCTGCTGGGTTCCATCCCAACGGGTTTTCTCGTCGCGCGCGCGCGGGGGGTGGACATCCGCACCGTCGGCAGCAAGAACATGGGTGCCACCAATGTTTTCCGCGTGCTCGGCAAGGGGCCGGGAATTTTTGTGCTGCTGGTGGATGCACTGAAAGGCTGGAGCGCCATCGCGCTCACCCGGTATGTGATCCATTTGCATTACGCTGACGGGGGCGGGCTGAATGAGGCCGGCGCCCCCATCGTGGCCGGCCTGTTCGCCATTCTCGGCCATATCTATACTTGCTGGCTCAAATTCAAAGGCGGCAAAGGCATCGCCACATCGGCCGGCGTTATGTTCGCGTTGGTGCCGGGGGCTTTACTTGTCAGCCTCCTCACCTGGCTGGTCTCCTTCGCCGTGACCCGTTACGTCTCGATTGCGTCCATCACCGGGGCGGCCGTATTGCCCATCGCAACTTGGTTCACAACGCACGACCTGATGCTCACGGGCGTCACTTCCCTGGTGGCCGCCTTGGCCATCTACAAACACCAGAGCAATGTCCAACGTCTGAGAAGCGGCACGGAAAATCGTTTTCACTTTAAAAAGAAAGATATCACCACATGAAAATAACTGTCCTCGGAGCCGGCGCCTGGGGAACGGCGCTGGCACGCATCCTCGCCGCCCGCAGCAACGACGTGACGCTTTGGGATTTTTTCCCGGAGACGATCGAATTGATTCACAAAACCGGACGCAACGAACGGTATCTCCCCGGCATTGAATTGCCCCCCAACCTTCGGACGGAAGCCGACGCCGCCCGAGCTTTGGCCGGTGCCGAACTGGTTGTTGTGGCGGCGGTGTCGAAGGGTTTTCGCAGCGTGACGAAAGCATTGGGTGCTTACGAAGGCATCGTCGTCAGCGTGACCAAGGGGATTGAATTTGAGACCGGCCTGACGATGACGGACATCCTCAAGGAAAATTCACCGCGTTCCCGGGTGGTCGCCATGTCCGGCCCGACGCTGGCAATGGAAGTCGCCCGGGGCATTCCCACCGCCATTGTGGCCGCTAGTACGGACCTCGCCGCCGCTCAAACCGTTCAGGCCGTTTTCCACAGCCCAGCCTTCCGCGTTTATACCAGCCCGGACATTCAAGGAGTTGAACTCGGTGGCGCGTTGAAGAACGTGATCGCCATCGGCGCCGGCGTTTGCGACGGCCTCGGTTTTGGCGACAACTCGAAGGCCGCTCTCCTGACGCGCGCAGTTTCCGAAATGCGCCGGCTCGGCGTCGCCTGCGGCGCCCAAGCCGACACCTTCACCGGCATGAGCGGGTTGGGCGATTTGATGGTGACCTGCTTTTCCAAACTGAGTCGCAATCGCGGATTCGGCGAACGCCTTGGCAAAGGTGAAAAGGCCGAAGCAATCGTCGCCAGCATGACGGCGGTGGCAGAAGGCTACCCCACGGCCCGCTCGGCCCGCGAAGTGGCCCGCAGACATGGGGTCGAGACGCCGATCATGGCAGGGGTTTATGCCATGTGCTACGAAGGCAAAAATGTGCGTCAAGCCGTCCTAGATTTGACCGCCCGCGAGTCGAAGGCGGAGGACTAATTTGAGGCGGCCAGGGTTCTCGGCACAACTGATTGGCAGGAATGCCAGCTCAGGATTTTTCAGGGCACCGCTGGAAATGATTTCGAACGGGCAACGATAAAGGGGCTTGGGCGTGCGCGTGAACAAGACGCTGGTTGTGGACGCCCCCCCCGCTGTTTTTTTTTGGGGGGGGGATGCCGGGCAGCTCTGGTTGAGTTCCAGCCAATAAAAAAGGCACTCTGATAAAATCAGAGTGCCGTTGAATAAATGAACGGATTACTTGGCGCCCAAGATCGCGTCTTTGGCCGCTTTGGCCACGCGGAACTTCACGACGCGCTTGGCCTTGATCTGAATCGCTTCGCCGGTGGCCGGGTTGCGACCCATGCGTGCCTTGCGATTGACCAACACCAGTTTGCCGAGGCCCGGCAGGGTGAACGTGTTCTTCGCATTCTTGTAGGCGAGTTGCGCGATGAATTCGAGAATTTCCGCCGCCGCTTTCTTGGTGAGGCCGCTCTTCTCAGCGAGTTCAGCGGCGATTTGTGATTTGGATAGTGCTTTTGCCATAGTTCGTTTTGTTCGTTTTAGTTTGTACGGTTGATATTTACCACCGCATTAAAACCATTTCGGAGCGTCGCGCCAAGCGAAAACCCAGCGTTTTTACGTATTTTTTCTCGCCTTTGTTTGTGAGTAAACATTGCACCGGTAATCGCGGATGACCGCTATTGTTCTTACCGCGTCACTTTGATTGCAGATGAATGAACGTACCCTTCTTGTTGCCCACCACAATATCCGGAAGTTTGTCGCCGTTGATATCACCCGCCACAACCTGGGTCCCAATGCCGGAGTCGTTGTCAATCTGGTGCGGAACGAAGCTAACAGTCTGATCCGGGTTGCGAACCAGCTTGAACCAGTAAAGCACCGCCGGGGCATTCGGTTCGGGGTCGCCATGGTTGCCGTGGGCCCAAAAACGCTTTCCGGTCACAATGTCTTTCAAACCGTCGCCGTCCAGATCCACTAGAGCAACGGCGTGAAGCTGCGACCAGGAAAGGCCGTCGGCATTCGGCTTGGCTTCAGGATTGAGGATGAGGTGTTGCAGAAATTGAATTTCGCCTTTGTCATTTTTCGTGCGCAGTTGTTCATACCATGCCAGCCCGTAGCCGTGAGCCGCCAACGCCGTTATCACGTCGGGCAAACCATCGCCATTCACGTCGTAGGCGTACATTTGCGAACCGCCCGCCGCCGAGAATTGAAACGGATGAAACTTCCAGATCGGATCGCCGGCAAGGGCAGTGGGCTGTTCCCACCAGCCGTCTTTCTCCAAAATATCTTTGCGCCCGTCTCCGTTCACGTCGCCATAACCGAGGCCGTGGGTGAATTTATGATACTTGTTGTCCGGCGAAATGCTGTGCCACACCCATTTGTTCTCCGGGTGTTGCCAATCGGGTTCCGCGTAGCCGAGAAATCCTTTCGACGAACAAATAATCTCCGGCTTGCCGTCACCGGTCAGATCGCCAAAAGTCGGCGATTCGTTATCGGTCACCTCAATTGCTGTGTGGCGAAGCCAATGTCCTTCCTTGCCTTTGGGGTTTTCATACCACCACGACTCTTCGCCCGGAAAACCTAGAATCAAAATATCCGTCCAACCGTCACCGTTAAAATCGTAGGTGAACGCGATAAAATTCTTCGAGTAGGTGTTATTTGTTCCGAGCGCCCCTTCAAAACCGGGGATGATTGTCTCCGTCCCATCCGCTTGCTTGCGGGTGAATGTTTCCGTGGCTGGAGCGTATTCGTGGCGTTTGGTGAACTCCGGCGCTTCATACCAATACGGGCCGGCGACCACATCCATTTTGCCGTCGTGGTTGAAATCACCAAAGGTTGCGCCTTCGCTCCAAAACTGATCGGTGAGTTGAAGCTTCTTGAACGTTGGCAACGGGTCGCCTTTGGCGCGCATTAAAAGGGTCGAAGTAAAGAGGAGCGCCAAGATCAAGTAACGGTTCATAGGCGTGTATGTCTGGCAGTTCTGGGTGGGCGGGTCAAGCCGCGATAACGCGGGTTGAGATCCTGGCTTTCGAGGCGGCGGTATTTCAAGCGAACGCCCAGCGATAACTATGACTGAATTGCGCCCGGCGATTTGATTTTTAAGGAGCGTAGATCAAACTTGGCCTGGTTCGGGATGAATCCACGGCGTGCGATAGGGGCGGCGGAGCAGACGATTGGCTTCCTCGTCGTCCATCACGCGGCCTTGCGCGGCATCCCATTTGAGATTGCGGCCAAGTTGCATCGAGACATTGGCCAGAATGCAGGAGGCGCTCGAAATGCAGCCTTCTTCGATGTCCGCGACCGGCCGCCCGCGGGTGGTTATGTTCGCCAGCAGATCCCGCATGTGCCCCCGGACGGCGGAAGCGACGTGTCGTTCCAGGTCCTTTTCAGTTTTATCTTCCGGATATTTTTCATACTCAAAAAGCGGTTCGCCCGTAAGGGTCGCCTCCGTCTTGCCGGCCGGATAAAAATCATAGCCGTTAACACCGGCTTTAAGCGTGCCTTTGTCGCCGTAGAAAATCGCCGCCCACGGATACTTGGGATCGGGCGCTTCACCCCAGCTGCGATGTGACCAGATGACCTGCAAATCACCAAAGTCAAACGTGACGCTTTGGGTGTCGGAAATGTTGGCCTTGCTGGCTTTGTCCACCAGAATACCGCCCGAGGAGCTGATGGTTTTGGGCCAGCCAAGCTCCATCATCCAGCGCACCATGTCGAACATGTGCACACACATGTCGCCCACGATGCCATTGCCGTATTCCATGAAAGCCCGCCAACCGCGGGGGTGCGCCCATTGATTGTACGGCCGCATGGGCGCCGGGCCGGTCCACATTTCATAATCGAGATTCGCGGGCGGCGCCGTGTCCGGTGGATTTCCGGAAGCGCGCATGTGGTAGTAGCAGCAGATTTCCACGCGAGCGACGTTTCCCAGCCTGCCTTCCTTGATCACGCGGTCGCGGGCTTCGATCAAATGCGGCGTGCTGCGGCGTTGGGTGCCGATCTGAACCACGCGGCCGTATTTCCTCGCGGCGGCCACCATGGCCTGGCACTCGACCACATCCACCCCGGCGGGTTTCTGACAATAAATATCCGCCCCGGCTTTGCAGGCCTCAATCATCGGCAAGGCGTGCCAGTGGTCGGGCGTTGCAATCAGCACCACGTCGAGATCCTTTTCCTTGAGCATGACTCGGTAATCCGCATAAGTGCGTGGCTTCTTCTTCGAGAGTTGGCGCGTGGCCACCACGTCCGCTGCATCGCTCAACATGTTCTTGTCCACGTCGCACAGCGAGACGACTTCGACGGGAGCCACCTGGATGAGGCGCAGGAGATCAATCTTGCCATAC
>JANYBF010000119.1 GCA_025360895.1 Verrucomicrobiota bacterium | reverse complement strand
ACCAGCTTGCCCGCGTAAGGGTCAGTCCAGAGTTTGAACGCCAGCGAGCAAAACTTCTCGTTATCAGTGGTTGGCACTTTGACGACGACTTCCGTGCCCAGCTCATGACCGGTCGCGCCGGGAATGTCGAGCGGACTGGGGAGATAATCAATGACCGCATCCACCAACACCTGCACGGCCTTTTTCTTGAAAGCCGAACCGCAGAGCACGGGCACCAGTTCGATCTTGCAAGTCAGGCGGCGGATGGCGGCCTTGAGCACCGGCGCGGTGATCGGTTTTTCTTCGAGCACCAGATTGGCAATCTCGTCGTCCTTGTTGGAGACGGCGTCAATCAATTCCGCGAGGGCGGCTTGAGCGCGTTCCTGATGCTCCGCCGAAATTTCCATGATTTCGTAATTCAAGCCTTCGTTGGCTTCCGTCGGCCCCCAGTTGATCACCTTCTGGTTGACCACATCAATCACACCTTCAAAGCCGCCCGTGACGGGCTTGCCTTCGGCTTCGGTCGGACCCTGGCCCAAGGGCAGGAAAACGGGGAACGCATAGGCACGCAATTTCGTGCGCATATCGTTCAACGCATTTTCAAAATTCGCGCCGATACGATCCATCTTGTTGACGAAGGCGATGCGCGGAACATTGTATTTTGTCGCCTGCCGCCAGACGGTTTCCGATTGCGGCTGCACCCCCGCCACGCCGCAGAACACGGCCACCGCGCCGTCGAGAACGCGCATCGAGCGTTCGACTTCGGCGGTGAAATCAACGTGGCCGGGCGTGTCAATGATGTTGACGCGATGGGCCACGTCTTTGAACGCCTTGTAAATCTGATCTTCACCCGGCTTGGCGCATTTCTGCGTCCAGAAGCAAGTCACGGCGGCGGAAGTGATCGTGATGCCGCGTTCTTTTTCCTGCTCCATCCAATCGGTCACGGTATTGCCGTCATCCACGTCCCCGATCTTGTGAATGAGCCCCGTATAAAACAAAATCCGCTCGGTGGTCGTGGTCTTGCCGGCGTCAATATGCGCAGCGATTCCAATGTTGCGCGTGCGTTCGAGCGTGTACTCGCGTTTGGGCGAGTTCGGTGAGTTCGGGTCGAGAGTGGCGGGAGCTGTCATATTGATTAGAGTGATAAAAAAACGCCCCGGGCAGTGTTTGCTTCCGGGGCGTGCTAAAATTTCTGGACTACCAGCGGAAGTGCGCGAAAGCCTTGTTGGCTTGCGCCATTTTGTGAACATCATCCCGCTTGCGGATCGCCCCGCCTTGGCCTTGATAGGCTTCCATGATTTCCGAAGCGAGCGCCTTGCTCATGGGCGTGCCTTTGCGGGCATCGGCGAAATCCACGATCCAACGCAACGCCAGCGCCGCCTGGCGGTCGGATGGCACTTCGAGGGGTACCTGATACGTCGCGCCACCGACGCGGCGCGGTTTGGTTTCGATGCGCGGCTTGGCATTGTCCACGGCGCGTTGCAAAATCTCGACCGGATTCGACGCTGGATTCTTTTCGACGAGCTGATCGAACGCACCATAGACGATGCGCTGTGCGGTACTTTTCTTGCCCGAGAACATTACGGTATTGACGAGCCGCGCCACGAGCGCGCTCTGAAATTTTCCATCCCGGGCGGCGGGACGTTTGGTGGCTTGACGACGACGTGACATGATTTGGTAGATCGTTAATCGGTTAACTTATTTTACTTGGCCGCAGCGGCGGGCTTGACCGCCTTTGGCCGCTTCACGCCGTACTTGGAACGGCTGACACGCCGCTTCTCAACCCCGGCGGCGTCCAGCGTGCCACGCACGATATGGTAGCGCACACCCGGCAAATCCTTCACGCGCCCACCACGCACGAGCACGATCGAGTGCTCTTGCAGGTTGTGACCTTCGTCGGGAATGTAGGCGATGATCTCGAAGCCGTTCGTGAGCCGCACCTTTGCGACTTTACGCATCGCCGAGTTGGGCTTCTTGGGCGTCCGCGTCATCACCTGGATGCACACGCCGCGACGAAACGGCGAATTTTGCAAGGCCGGCGACTTGGACTTGTACTTGATTTTTGTGCGGCCCTTTCGGACCAATTGATTAATTGTCGGCATTTGGCTATAAAAATTACTCCCACTCCCTGGCGTCTGAACATCCGGGCAAACGGGGTCTGGAGAGTAGCAAACGACAACTCACCCGCAACAAGTTTTTTAAGAAAAATCGTCCGCCAAAGCCCGGGCGTTGAAAAAGCAGCCGCAACCCCCTTGGCCATGACGCCAGGCGAATGCCAGTTCCCTACCCCAATGAGCATCATGGGCAGACGCCAGGTACCGCCGCGCTGGTTTAGAAGTCGTTCGCCATGATCATCTCGGTGCGGCGGCAGAGTGCCCGATCGTAATCCGCCCCCCAGTACCGGTAGCAACTCGTCTGCGAGCAAAGCGCGGTGAAACCGCGCTTTGCGATAACGTGGGTCATTTTAGATTGCTGATAATCTCGGCCGGGAGAGATTTTGCCCGCTGGCGGGAATCAACGGCTGGTGCAGTGCAGGGCGATGGCGAACGCGCTGTCGGTCCCGCCAAAATCAATCCCGTTACCCAACGCGGCGGGACGGTGGGTGGTTTCGAGCTCGGACTCCGAGCCGCAGATATTGGGCAACGAACCGACGAATTCAGGGAGGGTATTCATGCGGTTTTTAAAAATCTGAGTGGTGACCACTGCGGGACTTGGAAGCGAGCCGTTCACGGCGGAGGCTTGTGCAGATCGAAGAACACCGCCTTCGGAATTTCGGGCGGATGCACGAAAGCGGCGGGTACGGCGAAGACTTGTTTCTGCGCAAACAGGTTTGTCGCACCGTACGGCGGGTCAGCTTGGAGAACAGCTTTGGGACGGGTAAACCCGCTGCTCGTGTTCTCGAAGCGTCCTTCCTTGTCACATTTGACGGTCAATCCGCACGGCGACTGGCCGACATACTCGCGCTCGGTGATGGCCCGCGCTTCTGTGCCGGAAAGCCCAAAGAAAATCCGCATCCCGGGAGGATCCGTTTGGATGAGGATCAAGCGGGTGTTGCGCGTGGGAGAAGTGGATTCGGGTGACCGCGTGTAGCAACCGCACATCACCGCAAGGGCAAAGATAGGCCAAATAATTTGACCGGGCTTCATGGCTTGCGAAAGTAAATCAACTGCAAAGGACTGATAACATTGGTGCCCACGACAGGACTTGAAACTGTTTGTCCCTAGCCCACGCGATGTTTCACTGCCTGCGCTGAAGGAAAAGCTGTCGGCGGTGGAAGCGGCGTCTCCAACCGCCGAACGGCTTTTTGACCCGCAATACTACGCCATCTTCCTGAATGGCACAGAGGAAGCCCGGCTCGGTTGGCTGCTGGAGGAAGACTACGCGTCTTATTTCCAGCCGCGCCGTCGCAGCCAACTGGAGCGCGAAAGCCAGATCGAAAAGGAACTCACGACGGCTTTGACGTTTCAGAGCGGTCTGAATGTTACCGGCATTATCGCTCCGAACATCCTGATCCCGAATTCGCTTAATTCCATCGAGTCGGTCATATCGAAGAACTTCATCCGGTTGGCCAAGTCCCAATATGCCGCGTTGAACGACAAGCGGCCTGTCTATGCAACACTCGCCATCTCCCGGAACGCCGTGCTGGATAAACAGGAGTTGGTGGATTTCATCAACGAAATCACGCTGCTCGATGATCCACCCGATGGATTTTATGTGCTGATCTCGGCGCGAAACACCGAGGCCCGGTCAGATATTTACAACGCGGATGTCATCGCTGCATGGATGTTCATCAATCACACGCTGGCGGTGAACGGGTTCAAGGTCGTCAACGGTTACTCGGACATCCTGACGCCGTTTCTTGGCGTGGCGGGCGGCTCGGCGGGCGCATTGGGCTGGTGGTCGAATCTGAAGGTGTTTTCCCTCGACCGGTTCGCGCCGTCGGCGGGCGGCGGGCGGTTGCCTATTCAGCGTTATCTCTCGCTTGCA
>JANYBF010000386.1 GCA_025360895.1 Verrucomicrobiota bacterium | reverse complement strand
CGTCGTCCATGAGCGTCAGTTCAAAATCCCCGCCGCGCGGCAGGATCGCTGCCGGCAGCGACGCAGACGCGCTTCAAGGAAGCCGTCGCCCGGGTCGTTACCGCCAAACAACGCGGCGGCAAGGTGGTGGTGATCACCGGTAGCGGCCCAAACATCCATGAAGGTGTCACCACCCTCATCGCGGAGTTGATGCGCGCTGGCCTGGTGGACGGAGTGACCACCAGTTCGGCGGTCATCTCCCACGAAATGGGCGGCACCCTCGATCTGGTGAAGCGTTGTCCGGGGGAATCATTGGGGCTGCCGGCAGCGATCCTGCCGCGCGGCGGGGATTTTGAACTGACGCTCATGGACGACGGCGCGATCCGTGCCATGAGCCATCACACTCCCATTGACTGGGCATTGATCGAAAAGCTGAAGCAGTCGCCCGGCAAAACGATCATCAAGGCCGCCGGCAACCTCGGTTATCCGATGGGTTTGTGGTTGGAACATTTCGCCCAAGAGATTTTGACCTTGGCGCGCGAGCACGGCCGTTCTTTTGAAGAAATCGCAGGGCTGGGCGCCGACGGACGCACCATGATCGGCATGGGTGCCCGGCGTGGCCTGCCGGTGTTGGTGACCATTCCACAACTGGTCGGCGGCGGCGCGGTGGGGTTATGCATTGGCGACAGTCTTACGCTTACCGAGCGGGCCGGCCGTCTGGCGCATCTGCTCGCCACGGCCGACGTGATTATCGAATCCGGCGTCGCTTTAACCCAGGAAATTCATGACGGCCCATTTGAAACCTACACGGGACACGGCCTGTGGTCCGCCTGGCAGGGTCATTACAGTTACAGCCTGGCGGGCAAGACACTCATCCGGATTGATCTCGATCCGGCGCTGGAAAAGGTCTGGGAAATTGAGCGTGGCGGGGGCGCGGTGCAGCAGGCCATCGCCGATGGATTGCCCAAAACGAAAATGTTCAAGGTGCCGTTCCGCATGGAGATGTCCGGCTTCGCGCGCCATGAGGGCAGCCTGCCATTGATTGGCGACCTCGGCAGCATCTGGCCACTATTGGCTTGGAAATGCTCCGAGGCGCTGGGCATCGAATTGCAGTTCCTTTCGTATCCGCAACAAAGCGATCCGGGAAAAGTGATGCGGGACGAAATCGTGCGCGAGGTGAAACCCCTGGACCGTGAACGGATGCTACAGGCGCTTCGTTCGGGCGAAATGAAACCAAGCTGATGACTTTGCGCTTTCTCGATATTCTGGTCATCGGCTTCTACTTCGCGGCGATGTTGGTTGTCGGCTGGCTCTTCTCCCGACGGGTTAAAACGACTTCGGATTATTTTGTCGGCAACCGATCCTATCCCGGTTGGGTGACCGGCGTCTCCCTGTTTGGCGCGCAGATCAGTTCCATTACCTTCGTTGCTTATCCCGCCGATGCCTTCAAAACCGCCTGGCTGCGCTACTTGATCTGCCTCACGCTGCCGGTGAGCGTGTTGATCGCCTCGCGGTATCTCCTGCCCTTTTTTCGGCGCGGCAATGTCACTTCCCTGTTCGAGTATTTGGAAGCGCGCTTCGGCCCGAAGACGCGCGTGTACGGCGCCAGCGTGTTTCTCCTCTCGCAGTGCATCCGGATCAGCATGATCCAATACCTTGTCGCATTGCTCATGCACACGCTCACGGGGTGGAGCGTACCATTGTGCCTTTTGCTCGGCGGCGCCGTCACGGCTTACTACACCATCGTCGGCGGCTTTGAGGCCGTAATCTGGACCGACGTGGTGCAATCCGTCATTCTCACTGCGGGCGGCTTGTTGATTCTGGCCACCATCGTGTGGAAACTGCCCGGTGGCTGGGGGCAATTGTTCTCGACCGCAGCGGCGGATGGTAAATTGCTTTTTGGCGAACCGGGTGCGGATGGGCAGATTCATGCCATTCCATGGGGCTTTTCTTTGACGCGAAAAACCTTCCTAATGCTCCTGGCCGTCGGTGTGATTCAATGGCTCACCGACTACGTAACGAACCAGGAAGTTGTCCAACGCTACTGTGCCGCCAAATCCGCGAACGATGCCCGAAGTGCGATGTGGCTCAGTTGCTGGTTGTGTCTGCCTACCTGGGGCTACTTTATGCTCGTCGGTACGGGGCTCTACGTTTTCTACAAGGTCTTTCCCGACCCGAGCGCGGCGGAAATGCTTTCAGGTGCCCGCAAGGCGGAGGGCATCGTGCCTTTTTTTGTCACCACCCAGCTCGGCCCCGGCTTTACGGGATTGGTGGTCGCCGCCGTGCTGGCCGCTGCCATGTCGAGCATGTCCTCGGCGATGAACTCCATCTCCGCTGTCGCGGTGACGGATCTCTACAAACGCCATCTCGCCCCCGGCCGCCTGGACGCCCACTACATTCGCGCCGCCAAGATCATTACCCTTGTGAGTTCGCTCATCATGATTGGTGGTGCGTGGTGGCTATTCCGGGCCGAGACGATGACCCTGCAACATTTGTGGACCGAGTTTCAGGCCATTCTCGCCGGCGGGCTGCTGGGACTGTTTCTGCTGGGCTTTCTGACCACCCGGGTGGACGGTCGGGCCGTTGGCATCGGCATCGGCTGCGCCGTGGTTTTCTCCACCGGGATGTCGCTCGTTGCGCTTGGCTTCCTGCCGGCGGACTGGATCAAGGCCATTGAATCTCGCTTCGATTCTTATTACACGGGCATCGTCGGCAACTTACTCACTTTTGCGGTGGGCTACACCACCGCGCGCTTGTTCCGCAGTCGTCCGCGCGATGTAACCAATCTGACCCTGTGGACGCGGAACACCACCGCCGATGAATAAATCGACCGCCAACAAATCGAGTGCAACAGCAAGCGACGGGCAAGTTTTCATTCTCACTCTTAATCGTAATCTTATTCTTAATCGCCCCCTCCGTATCCAAGCGGCGAACATTGCGAAATAGATTAAGCGCAAGCTGAAGATTAGGATTGAGATCAACCTATCCGCACCGATGAGTTTGCTTCTTCACGGCAAGACTGCGCTGTCAGCGTTGGGCCTTGCCGTACTGGCCTTCGGTTGCACCCACCCCAATATGAATGTCGCCCTCCCGCTGGCCGAACGGCAGCTCACGTTCGGTGCGAAGAATCACGAACTCGACGGCAACAACGACAACTTTTCCGCCGATTGCCGGTTTCTCTGCTACGACACACGCGAGACATTCGGCCCGGGCATTGATCGCGGACGCACGATCGAGAAGGTCGAGATCGCCACGGGTCGCGAGACCGTGATCTACGCGCCGCCGTTCTCCACGAATGAACTGGCCGCGCCGGGCCTTGGGGCTGCGTCATTTCATCCCTGGGAAAACAAGGTGTCGTTCATCCAC
>JANYBF010000110.1 GCA_025360895.1 Verrucomicrobiota bacterium | reverse complement strand
CCTCAATGACACCCGGGTCGGGGGTGACAGCGAGCTTGTTCAGGCGCGGGTCTTTGGGCGGCGTCTCCCCTTCGATGATAATCGGCACGCCCATCTCGGTGACGGCGGTTTCGATACCCGCGATCAGATCAAGGTAGTCCTCGGTCTTTTCGACCGGTGGCATAAAAATGTGCAGACGCCCGTCGCGCGGCTCAATGCACATCGCGGTGCGGATAACCCACGGTGCGCTTTGCCCGGGTGCGGGCCGGCGCGATGGATTTTCATTTTCATCCAGTTTTTGCGCGCGCTGGCCCGGACCTTGACCGGGCAACGTGGCCGCGGCCGCGCGACCAACGAATTGCTGGCGATACGGAAATTCTTTCGGCAAGTCCGGCAGTTGGGGACTCGACGGATCCTGTTGCCGTAACCAGGGAAAATCTTTTTCCGCAACCCAGGGAATGGAATCCAGCGGCAGCCGCAGGCCCATCGGCGAATCGCCCGGAATCAGCCAAAGCGTGTCGTCGTCCCGCAAAAACAATTGGCCGGTCATCCAGCCATCGGAAACGCGCTTGATGGGAAGGGAGTAGCCGACGACCGAGCCCAGCCCTTGCTGAAAGATGCGCGCGATGCGTTCGCGTTCCTGCTTGTCCTTGAGATTGGATTTTTCCGGCGTGACGTTCGACGGAAAGCGGCGCTCCTTCCAACTGTAATAAAAGGCGTCTTCGTAGGCGGGAATCAAATGCTTCGGGTCACCACCCACCAACTTGGCAATGCGGGACAAGAGTTCCTTCGCCTCCTTGGCGCCGTGGCCGTAATTTTTCGATTCGTCCGCGATGAGCGAATCGTCTTTCCAGATCGGCACGCCATCTTTGCGCCAATACGCTGCGAGTGCCCAGCGCGGCAGCGGTTCGCCGGGATACCATTTGCCCTGGCCATAATGCAGCAGCGAACCGGGCGCAAATTTGCCGCGCAGCCGTTTGATGAGCTCGCCGGAGAGAAGCCTTTTTTTGTGGGAGACGGCGGTGAAATTCCATTCCGGGCCGTCGGGATCATCAATCGAAACAAACGTCGGCTCGCCGCCCATCGTAAGCCGCACGTCGTTCTGCTTCAGATCAACGTCAATCGCCTGGCCCAGCTTCGCAATCGCCGCCCACTGCGCTTCAGTGTAGGGTTTGGTGACGCGCGGCGATTCGTGCACGCGCGTGACGCTCATATCGAAAGCGAATTCACACTCCGACTCGTCCACACCGCCGCTGATGGGTGCGGCGCTTGACGGGTCCGGCGTGCAAGCCAGCGGGATGTGGCCTTCGCCCGCCAGCAAACCGGAAGTGGGGTCGAGGCCGATCCAGCCGCCGCCCGGCAGATAAACTTCACACCACGCGTGGAGGTCCGTGAAGTCTTTTTCCGCGCCGCTGGGGCCATCGAGGGATTTAACGTCGGCCTTGAGTTGAATCAGATAACCACTGACGAAGCGCGCCGCGAGACCGCAATGACGCAATAACTGGCACAACAGCCACGCGGAATCACGGCACGAACCGGTGGCGAGGGTGAGGGTTTCCTCCGGGGTTTGCACCCCCGGCTCGAGCCGGATGGCATACTTGATGTCCTGCCACAACCGTTGGTTGATCGCAACCAGGAAATCATTCGTCCGTGGTTTTTCGCTTTCCGGAACTTCGAGGCGTTCCTGTTTCGTTCGGCGTTTGATTTCGCCGAGCACATCGCGGCGGAGAGTGGTGAGGTATTTTGAGAACGCCGGCGTGAGCCAGCACTTGCGTTGGAAGGGCGCGAGTTCGTGATTGAGCGCGGGATCGTAGGCAAACGGAAACTTCTCCGCCTGCGGCTCGAGAAAAAAGTCAAACGGGTTGAACACCGCCATCTCCGCGACCAGGTCCACCTCGACGAGTAACTCGCGGGTGGGTTTCTCAAAGACGAGCCGGGCGGCGTAATTCGACTGCGGATCCTGGATCCAATTAATGTAGTGCTTTTCCGGCGCAACGCGGAGCGAGTAGCTCAGAATCCGGGTGCGGGCATGCGGAGCGGGCCGCAGGCGGATGACCTGGGGACCAAGATTGACCAGCCGGTCATACTTGTAATGGGTCTTGTGGTAAAGGGCGACGTGAATTGACATCGGGGCTTACAAATCCGGCGTACCGTTCTGCTGTTGTTGTTCCTCCTGTTGCACCATGATTTCGTCCTCCAGGTTATTAAACGGCTGAAAAATATAGGCATTGAACAGCGCCCCACCAATGTCGTTGAGCTTGCCTTGCAGCCCATCGAGATAACCGTGCAGTCCGCCCGCGAAAACCTCGTCAATGCTGCTGAATTGCAATTCCGCCTCCAGTCGGCCCGCGTGTTTTTCGGCGTCATTGCTAAACCGGCCCTCCGCCACGCCGGAAATGCGGCGCAAGGCATGGTTAAGCTCACTCACACAGAAGCGCACCGAGCGCGGAAAATCTTCGTTGAGCAAAAGAAACTCGGCAACCAGCCGCGGGTTGACTTCCGCGCCGTGAATGGTTTTGTAGGCGTCCCACGCGCTGCAGGAGCGCAGGATGGCGGACCATTCGAGGGCATCTTCCTGACTGACCATCTTGGGCGCGCCCTTGGCCGGCAGGTTTTCGTAGCGCAGGTCGAGGATGCGCGAGG
>JANYBF010000331.1 GCA_025360895.1 Verrucomicrobiota bacterium | reverse complement strand
CTTTGCTGGGCGAACTTCTGCGCCTGCCGACGCTCCAACCCGGGTACCGCGATCAACGCAGCCACAAAAACTTTCTCACCTGTTTGCAAGTTTCACGCGACCAGGTAAAAACCACCCTCGCGGAAGCCTGGCAGGCAAAGGCACCTCTCGCCGGTCCGCCTCAACTCAGCACGGCCGCCCTCGTCGCCGAGAAATACTCGCGCCCGGAGTGGAATTTCAAATTTTAAGCATCCGCAAACGATCTTTAGCGTGAGGCAGGAAACGAAGCGCCCCGCCGCGTGGGAAAGCAGATTCGCAGTCGAAAGGCGGTGTCGCCACCCGCTCTGCCACCGCAGTCCATAAACTTCATCGCTGCTCCGGGTCTTGGCCGGTGTATGTCTGCGTCGTCCGTAACGACGCACTGGCCCGGTACCATGGCGAAGGCATTGCGAAAATGAAGCAACGAGTTTGTCATCTGGAAGATCTGAAAGCGAAGTTGGAATCACCCCGGAATCCCTTGCGGAAATTCACTCCACAAGAACTCGGCGGGCAACTGGGCGACTGCGAAACCGATCTGGCGAAAGCTCATGAGTTACCAGCCAATCTGAAGGCACCATATGAGGCCAGAAACCAAAGTCACCGTTTGCCGCCCCAAACTGAAGAAGTTACGGCAGCTCCCAAGGTCTAATACTCTGCAAATACCCTGTAATAGCGCCGTGCTTTTTGAGTCACTGGTATCGGGTCTGCGATTGTTAAGAAGCCACCCGTTCCCGGAACTGAATTGGTGAGGGTATTCCAACTTAAAAGATCGTCGGAATAGCTTACGGTGTATGTTTTTTCACTCACACTTGGCCAGGTGATTTCCGCCAGGCCATTGGTGGAAATGGAGGTGCTTTTTATTGCGAGGTAGGAATTGGAATTGGTTGGGTTGGTGCCCGCCCAGAATTCGTCAAAGTTGCTCATGCCGTCATGGTCGGGATCGGCCGTCGGATTGATCCCGGTGGTGCCAAAATATGCGAGTTGCCATTGATCGGAGATCCCAATCCCGGCGGTGTCGGCCTGGATCACGCGAATGCAATGATTGCCGCTGTCGGCTAAATAAATGTTCCCGTTCGTACCGGATGCCAGTCCGCCCGGATTGGAAAAGCGGGCGAGAGCGCCACGGCCGTTTTGAAAGCCACTGACCCCACTTCCAGCCAGAGTTCTTACCAACCCACCGGCAGCGATTCTCCGGATGCGGGTGGAATCGCTTAGGACCAGATTGGTAGCGATGTCAAAGCACGCGTCGCGCAGTCCGACAAACCCGGCTTGCAGGCGGGGCCCGTCCGTTATGGCAGATGCACCGCCCGCGAACAATTCCGTGGTTCCGTCGGGTGCCGTTTTCCAAACATTGATTCCGGTTGCCGAATAGACGTTGGTCGCATTGTCAATGGCCGGCCCAATTTCAAGCCCCCATCCGCCCGGACAATTGCATCCGATGCCGGCAAAAAGGCTGACGCTCCCGTCGGGCGTAACCTTTCTAAGGCCGAACCAGTACCCGACATAAAGATTCTGATCCGGCCCGCTCCGGATCTGTGACAGAGCGCTCCCATAGTTACAATCCGTCACATTCGCAATTACGCTGACCTCGCCGTTGGTGTCTATGCGGCAAATGCGATTGCAGTTTGCACTGTCGGCAACGTAGAGAATGCCCGCTTGATCGATTCCAACTCCAGTCGGTCCATTGAATTGCGCGTTGGTCCGATAGCCGAGCTGTGAGCCGGGGCTGCCGTTGCCGGCAAAAGTAGTAACCAAACCGTTGGGCGCAATTCGTCTTACGGAATGGTTGCCCGTATCGGCAACATACAAGTTGCCGGCGGGATCCAGGCAAAGCGCTTGCGGCAAGTTGAATTTCGCCATCATCAGAGGACCATCCTGAAAGCCACTCACCGGACCTCCCGCCAAGGTCGTAACGACATTATTTTCCATGTCCAAAAGTCCAAAGAACTGGGTCGCAATGTCGCTCGAGTCCAGGTCACTCCTGTAAGCACGGGCCTTGACCGTCACCGGGCCGGCGACCGGCAGTGGCTGGGTGAAAATCGATGAATCCGGCTGTGGATCCGATCCATCCAGGGTATAGCGAACCGTTGCATCTGTTGTCTCCGTTTGAATGGTAAGCAACGTTCCATTGGTCACCGGTGCATCTGGCAGTGAAAACGTTGGCGTGCCCACTTTTACCAGCGCGAAGAACACGTTCTGGATGACGCTGGGATTGTACTCCGCTTTGAAGGCCCGGGCTTTCAATTGCGTGTTGCCTTGGATCGTGACTGGCGTGCTGTAAAGAGTTGAGTTGGTCGTCGGATCCATCCCGTCGGTGGTATAAAAAATATCGGCATTCGAAGTCGCACACGTCACGGCCACCGAAGTGCCGTTCGTAATGGGTCCAGATGGTGGCGAGAATATCGGCGTCGCCACCGCGGGAAGACTGAAGGTGATGGCATTGATGGCGCTCGCCTGATAGTTGGTCAAATAAGCCTTTACCTTCACCGTCGTATTGCCGGGGATGGAAAAGGGGCCGCTGTACTTCACGGAAAGCGGGGTCGGATCCGAACCGTCCAAGGTGTAATAAATATCCGCCTGTCCATAAGCACAGCCCAGGCGGATTTGAGTTCCATTCGTGATCGGACCTGATGCGGGGCTGAGACCGGGCAGCGGCACTGCCGCCAGTTGGAAGTTGACGGTTCGAGTCGGGCTGAAGGTGTTGCCAAAGCCCGGCCGAAAGGCGGCCGCCTTCACCTGTTTGGAAGGGTTTATGGGGAAAGGGACGGTGTATCGAATCGAGTTGGTGCCGGGTGTCGTGCCGTTCGTCGTGAAATAGATGTTTGCACCCGGAGTTGCACAGGTAAGAGAAATGGGGCTGTTACTGGGAATTGCCCAAAAGGGGGTGGTCGTAGGTACGGTGACAGGCGACGGGGCCATGACCTGCACGCTGGGTTGAGCGAAAACGAAATTAAAGCTCCCGGTCGAAACGGCGCTGGGCAGGAGATCAGCCCGAAAAGTCTGAGCCCGGATGGTGGTGCCGTTCGTAATGCTGAGTTGTTGGCCAGGGCCAAGGCTTGGATCCGATTCCGTTGGATTACGCGGTTCCAAGGTGTAGCGAATGATCGAATTTGGCGTCAGACTGTTCAAGGCGATGAGATCGCTCGGTGAATTTCCTGACGGCGGGTTGAAGGTGGGCGCATGCGCCACCCCGCTGTCGGATACCAGTAATATCTGTCCGGGGTTATACTGGGCTGCGTAAAGCTGCCCGGCCTCATCCTCCCCAAACGAACTGATCCGGGAGGCAACTCCCAATTGAGCGAATTTCCATTCGCCTTCATACCTAAGTCCAAAAATCCGCGACGCCACAAAATCCGCAGAAAGATAGATGCCATTCAGACGGGCAGAATTCGCGGCCCGGCAAACGTAGCCACCCGTCACACAGTCACCCAAATCCCGGCCATATTCGGCGACCGGCGGAGTCAGGCTCTCGACCGGCGAGAGTACGCCTCGCAGTTCGGCGTCCCGACTACCCTCCTTCATGCGCCAGCCGTAGTTCTGCCCTCCAGTGCTTCCCGCAGGCTGAAAATTAATTTCTTCGATGGTTTCCTCGCCGACGTCGCCGATGTAGAGATCTCCGGTCTGGCGATCAAACGAAAAGCGCCATGGGTTCCGTAATCCGATTGCCCAGATTTCAGGTGCATACTGCCCATTTCCCACAAAGGGGTTGTTGCCGGGAATCGCGTAG
>JANYBF010000317.1 GCA_025360895.1 Verrucomicrobiota bacterium | reverse complement strand
GCCGCCCCACCACGGACCCTGACTTTTACCCCAATCACGCATCCCCCATTCTCACCCCCCACACCCCAACCTGGCAAACCCATTCTAAACAACCCATTCTGAACAGGGGCAACGCCCCGGATCAATAATGGCAATTCGAGTAAAATGTTTTTAGCGGTTTGGTTGGAATGATTCAGCGCACGGCGACGGCTTGACGCTGTTGTTGGTGATGACTGGTTCCGTTACCCCGCGTCCGTAAGAGCTTGAAACCGTCCCGATCCAATCGTTCGATGGGATCAGTGCAGATCACGGAACGAATGTCCTCGGCCACTGGGCTTAAGCGCACCGGATCATCAAGTAGAAGAAACAATTGATGAGCTGGTACGGTGACACAGTATTTCCGACGCCTTTTTGGTGGGGCGCGTCACGCCGGGCGCGATGTTAAATTTCAGAGTCAGCGCGGCTCCAGCCAGCCCTGTGCGCGCAGCCAATCGGCACAGCGCGCCGGCCAGTCGTTCACTGGCTTGCCTTGCTTGAGCATGCCGAAGCCATGGCCGCCTTGTTGGAAGATATGCAGTTCACCGGGGACGCCGGCCTTTTTCAGAGTGAGGAAAAACTCGATGCTGTTCTCCGGCCCGAGTTTATCGTCGTTGGCATGCACGAAGAAAACGGGGCCGGGCTTTTCCTCGGCGCGGATAACTGGTTGTTTTTGTCCCTGATCAGCACCGGTGAGGTAAGCGGGATAGATCAACACCCCGAAGTCCGGCCGGCAGGACGGCTCGTTCGGGCCCGCTGGGTAACCTTGCGCGCGGCGATTGCCATCGCACAGCAGCCAAGCCGCCAGATGGCCGCCGGCGGAAAAGCCGAGTACGCCCACGCGATTTGTATCCACGCCCCATTCTTTGGCATGGGAGCGGATCACCGACATGGCGCGCTGGGCATCCAGTAGCGGGCGAAGCTGGGCGGGTTCGCCTTTCGGCGCCGGCACGCGGTACTTGAGAACAACGGCGGTCACGCCGAGCGAGTTCAACCACTCGGCCACTTGCGTGCCTTCGTGCTTCATCGCCAGAATAGAGTAGCCGCCCCCCGGGCAAATGAGGACGCACGCGCCGTTCCGCTTGCCGGCCGGCGGATGATACACGGTCAATGATGGTTCGGAAACGTTACCCAAGCGGGTGATGTCCGGGTCCATGCCGGCATCCAGTGGCAGGTAAGCTTCCGGTTTGTTGTTGGGCGTAGCCAATGGCGGCGCTCCATTCCAGAGCTTGAGCGTTTGGGTTTCCGCCGCGGGAACGGAAACGGCCAGCGAAAAAGCGAGCAGCCAGAAGGAAGAAATTCTCATGCAAAAGAGGATAGGTCAGCGGCGGAGCCGGGCAAGCTTCCAGCGGTCAAGGCCACTTCAACCGGAAGTGCTGTCTTTCCCCGGCGGGAGTTACGGCCACACTTTTATTGGTGCCGTCATCCGCGGGGAATTGGGGAACGGGCACCCAATCGGTGCCGGGGTAAAGATTGCTGGTTTGTTGCAAGACCAGGCCGCCGGTGGATTCGGAGGGCCAGCTGACCAGCACGGCGTTGCTTTGGGTGTTGGTGATGGAAACTTTGACCTTGGGCGGGGCCGCAGGGGCGTTCGGGCCCGGGGCACACAGTAAACCGAACAACGCAGCGGACGGGACGATGGTTTGATGGATGGTGAATTCGCTGCTCATGGGCGACCAACGGTTGTCATGCCAACGTTCGTTGCCCGGCCAATTGGCGACGGACGGATAGACGGTCAGATTGGCGAAGTCGTGGTCAGTGACCCAGGTAGGATTGCTGACTTCGGTGCGCCACGGGCCGTAAGGAATCATACCGGGATGGTAGCCGACGCACCACGAGTCAATGTGGAAAACCTGATTCGGATGGCGCGGACCGAGGCCGGTCGCCCACGTCATGTTCAGTGAATTGCCGCCCAGAAAGTAATCGGCGGTGGTATAGAGGATGCCGAGATATTGCTGGGCCTTGGTGGGGTTGCTGGTTTTGGCGACGGCGTAACCCACGGCCACTTCGAGGACGTTGGGCGTGGTTTGCTGGCCGACGAGCATGGGCATATAAAAATTGCCGCCCCAGCGCAACGAACGCTTGGCGGAAGTGTTGATGCCGTATTCGTCGGCGGTGGCGAGAACCGCGGAGCGCAGGCGGTTGCGGAGCGTGGCATTGTAGGGCGCGCTGCCGCCACCGAGCGCAAAGAGCATGACGGGATAACCCGATTCATCCTGATTCAACACCGTGCTCGCGCTCACGCTGCTGACATCGTTGCTGAACTGGGTTTGATAACTCGGGTTGCCAGTAATGCGAAACAGGGCGGCGGCGGCGTACGCGCGCGGATATTTTACCTGGGTCGGGCCGTAGTTCGATTCATCGCCCGCAAGGGTGTTGGTTTTGGCCCAGTTGTAGGCGGCGATGGCTTCGGCGGTCCAGTTAATGCCTTGCGGGTCGCTCGCGCCCGTGAGGCTGAGGCAATAAGCCAGATGCGCGGCGGTGCCGGCATAGCGATACGTGGACCACGGGTCCTCTCCCGACGCGGCCCAGGTGCGATTCGTGTCACGCCACGAGCCTTGGAGAATATTGCCGGGATTGTCCGTCCCGAACGCGTCGCCCGCAATCCGCAGGCCCACGCCTCCGGTGCCATAGCCTTTCGTCATCAGTTCATGGCGCAAGCGGTAGCAAAAGCGCGGCAGCCAGGCGGCCTCGTCGAGAATATCCGGCACGCCGTTGATGCCCTCGGGCAGGTTCAATTCGCCGTCGCTGAAATTGCGCGGTGCGATCTCGTAAACGAACATCAGTTCCTGCGCCACGAGCAGGTGCGAATAATAACTGTCCCAGTCACCCGCATCCTGGTACCAGCCGGCGGATTGGATCGAGCCCTTCGAGCCGGCGAGTAATGCCGTGGCGTCGCCGCCTTCTGAGCCCCACTCGCTCATGCGCACCGAGGTGTAAATCAGCCGGTTGGTGAACCCGGGGGTGAGAGCCGCGTTGTGCGGAATGGGACGGGCAAAGGTGGTGTACGGCGGCTTGAGTTCAATGCCGCTGCGGTTGTGATACAGGCCGCGAGTAACGGTGCGGAAGGCTTCGCGGTAAACGTCCGCGTTGAGTCGGAACGGGGCGGAACAACCAATGCCATCCACCGCGACCACATACTGGCCCGGCTCGGTGAAGGCGGAGAAATTGCACTCGTAAACTTCGGCCCCGAGAAAATTGGCATTGGGCGTATCGCCAGCTTGACCGGTTTCCGCCTGGGTGGCGGATTTGCGAAAGGTCAGGGGGCCGGTGAAATTGGTCGCGCCCGTTTGCTGGTTGATGAGGCGAAACATGCGGCCCGAATAACTTGAAAGATCAAGCGAGCCCAGGTCGCCCAGCCAATGAAAGACGTAGGCGTACTTTTGAGGCGCGCTCGGAACGTAACCCAGCAGGTTGACATGCACCGCTTCGGAACGCGTCTGTTTTTCGTCAAAGGTGACCGGCCATTGGCTGCCATTGCTGGCGAGCGCGCCGGTGTTAACCACGTAAGTTTTACCGCGTTGCATCGGCTGCGGCAGTTTGAGGTAGAGCCAATGCTCCTTGGTCCAACGCGGCGCGGGGTCGCCGTTCCAGGGAAAATCAGTGCCTTTGGATTTGCGGCCGACCTGCAGCGGACGAAGGGCGGACGCGTAGGCGGGATCGTTTGTGCTGGAGATCTGATAGCTGTTCGTTTGTGACGCCGCATTGGTGTTCAACTCACTGACCACGACGTTCTCCGGCCCCCACGGTTGCCCGGCTACCGAGTGGATCACATAACCTTCATCGAAATGCACCACCAGGATGCGATCGGTCAGCGGCAACACGTCCACGATGGTCGCGGGCGAAGCGATGAGCGGCGCGCAGAGGGCGAGGAAGAAAAACCGCGCACCGGTGGGACGAATGAATTCAGCGAGCATGATCAAAAAAAACCTCACCCAGCCTTCGGCCACCCTACCCCGGAACCGCAAGGTAGGGCGCGTCTCTCCGTGCGCGCCGCGGCGGAGTTGGACGGGCGACGGCGCGCACGGAGTGACGCGCCCTACCTGTTTACAGGATGCGGTCCTGAGTCTCTTGAGGTTTCGAAATCTATTCGTCATGGCACTGGGTCGGAGGCTGGAGCGCGTAGTTGGCCAGTCGGCATTATCAGAGTGGTGGTGCGAGACGCTGGAAGCGCAGGCGCATGAAACGCTGGGAAGCACCGGCGGCAAGGGTCAGGTCATAAGCAGTGAGGCGTTCCAGGTTGCCCAAGTTCTCGGGTGGCCCGTTGGTCGTGTAAGCCGGACCGTAATACCAGTTGAGTAAGTCTGGCGAAACTTCCGGAACGCATATCACGTCGGCAACGGTTTTATCGTGATCGCAGCTCATCGCCAGATGCAGTCCGCCATTCCACGACCGCAAGGCGCCCTGGGGCAACCGATCGGGTGGAGCGACCGGCTTGGCCGGCAAGCCGAAGTAGTACTTCAGCAGGTTGGCCACGCCGTCACCGGCGGGCGCCGCGCTTTCGCCGCTGATCGCCGGATTGGCCAGTTCGGCGGTCGTGAAATTATTCGAGCGCCAGAGATCGAACCCCGCGACGTATTGCGCGACCTGGATTTCGTACCAGATTGAGGCGGCGTTGGTGGTGACGGTGATCGTGGAGTTGGTGCTCGTGCCGGTGATCGGAAGCGACGCTTTGCGTTGGCCGCGTTCGTCCAGCGCCCAAGCTGAGACGCGATTCGTGCCCACCGCCAGCGTGAGCGTGAACGGCACGACTTCGCAGAGGATCGGCGGGCCGCCCCAGTTATTGCCCACGGAATCCTTGTTGGCATCTTTCCACACCTGACCGGTGTTTTCCCACCAGCCGTTGGCAACGACCAGCGCGGCGCAATCGTTCGTGAAACTGCTGCCGCGTGTCATCGTTACGCCGAGCGAACACCAACCCAGGGCGTTCGAGCCGGGCGCGAGGGTCAGTTCACCGAGATTCCAAACGCGGTTGGTAGCATAACCGACCACCGCCTTGGTCCGGGGCGTATTGACGGTGACCACTCCGCGCCCCGCAGTGGCGAGATCCCATTTCAATTCGCCGGTGTCGCTGGCCAGCACGTTGCCGGCGGGCGCGGTCGGCGGATTCGTCAGCCCCACGGCGTTGCTGCCGACGCTGGTATTGAGGCGAGTGGTGAAGGCGAATTTTCCCGAGAGCCCCATTTGACTGCTGGAAAAAACATTCCACGCCCACGTGTTCGCGAGCAGGTCGATCTCTTTGTCCGGGGTCAGCGCCATGGTGATTTCCTGCGTGGCCGCCTGCACGTCGCCCCGGCGGAAGAGATTCGCGGCGAGGAGCAGGTTGGCCATCTTGCCGGAGTGTTGCGCGGTGTCGAAATAACTGCGCGCGTAGCCCATCGTCGCCGTACCATCCTGGCCGGGGCCATAATCGAACATCCAGAAGCCGTCCCAATCCTGCAATGCCCCATAGGCGGCGAGGAGCAACGGGCCTTCGCTGCCATAATAGTTCGGCTGGGCATGGTTGTATTCAGTGACTACGAACGGTTTGCCCTGGATGCGTTGGCGAGCCAGTCCGGCGAGCGTGTTGTCGTCGCCGAGAGTGTTGACCAACGAGACGTTGGGCACAAACCAGTTGACGGAATCCCACGGCGCGCCGGGAAATTGCGGGTGCTGCCAGTAAGCGTGGCCGTCAATCACCTCCAGCCGGCTTTGAACGGTGGCCGGGCTGTTGGCCATGATGCTGCCGAAGAGGAGGCCCGTGTAGCCGCAGTTGGTGCGGACATGGGCGACCATCAAATCGTAGTAGCGGTATTCGAGGTCGCGCAGGAAACGCAGCCAATCACGGCGGGCTTCCTTCGTACCAGTGTAACCGCTGCCGGAGAAACGAAGGTTTGGCACCGTGCGCGCCGCGAGACTCGCCCCGGCGGGCAACATGCCGAGTTGTCCGCCCGCCTGAAACCGCACCTCGGCGATCCAGAACGTCGCCAGTTCCAAACCCATGCCACCAAAGTTTACGCGCACGTTGGCGTCCGTTAAGTTGGCTTGGAAGGTGTTTGTGAATAGCTGCCAGTTGGTCGTCAACGTCAGACCTTGCCCGTAACCGACCCACAGATAATCGGGGTGCGCCTGCATCACCGAGGCGTCGAAATTCGTCGCCGGACTGGACTTCGCCCAGAAGGAAACCGTGTAAGCCTGGCCGTTGGTAACGCGCAGGCTGGCCTGGTTCAACTGGATGTTCCAGGACGCGCTGCCCACGTTGGTCACAACGATGCGCGCCGACGGTTGGCTGTTGGTGAAATCGGCGGTGACGGCAAAACTGGCTCGTGCCGTGGTGTGCTGCTCCATGTTCCAACTGGTCAGCGCATTGCTGAAGTCGCCGTTCTTGAGCAGGTTGGTGCCGAGCGGTTGGTTGATCACGTTCCACGCGGCGAGCATCGCGGCGTCATTCGTGTAGCGCACCATAAGCCAGTCGTTCCAGCGCGACTGAAGTTGCGCCGCGTAATCTGATGGCAACCGGTCCAGCCCGCCATCGAGCCACTTCTGGATGATGCCGTTCTCGTTGATGATCTCCACGAACGCGACGGCGGGATCCTTGGCGAGCGGCAATCCGGTGAAGCGGTTGGTCGGCGTCAGCAATTTGGTGGCGTAATCCTGGTGCAACGCCAGCGCGGTGTCGTTGAAGTAGCCGACGATGTGCTGGTCCTTCCAGTCCATCGTGGTGATCGCGGTCCCGAGACCGTCGCCGGAGCGATACTCGCGGCCGACCAACAGGTTGATGTCCGAGTAAACGCCGTGGGCCTTGAGCCGCGCCACCAGTAAGTGGAGTTTGTCGAGTTGGTTGACGTTGAGGTTGGTGCTCTTGGTGGCGGTGTAGGCGAGGAGGCCGCCACCGTAGGCCCACGAGGCGTCCATGTGGTGAAAGCGCACGCAGTTGACGCCGAACTTGGACAACCGCGCGGCGAAAGCCTCGGCTTTGTTCGTGGGCATGAACGGCGAGTCGCTCGCGAAGTTGACACCGAGGAAACGCACCCGCTGGTTGTTCGCAGCGAAATGACCGTTGGCATCCACGCTGACTTGGGAGGTGGGGCCGATCGGCGCATTCAGAGCGGAGAAATCCGTCACGACTCCGGGCAAGCCATCATCCCACGGCAGAACGAACGGCACGGCGAAGCTGGTGATCGCCGTCGCGAGCAGGGCCAGCGGGACACATCGAAGATTCATA
>JANYBF010000243.1 GCA_025360895.1 Verrucomicrobiota bacterium | reverse complement strand
ATCCGCCCGGCGATCCGTGGCACATTGACAGCACCGGTTCCACGCCCGCCGCGCGGCTGCTGCCAACCTCGCCGCCGCGCTCGCCGCCAGCGACGGCCTCGGGTGGCTCTACGGCGAGCAGGCCCGTTGGTGACCCGGCGGTGGGGCCAAAGCGAAGACCTGGCCGGAAAAATTCCCCGGCATCCTGCCGGCCATCCGCCGCGCCAAAGACCCCGCCAGTTTTGCCCGCAGTATTTTCAGTGCAAAAACACTGCGCCCCAATTTGCTTCGCCATGGCGACTTCACTGAGGCTCAAAAAGTTTCCCCGGACGGCTGGTTCACCTGGCAGGCCGACGGCTCCCGCGGCGTCATCGCCTGTGCGGATGGACACCTCACCATCAGCGGTGCGGGGGAAGCCGTGGCGGGCTTCATCGCGGAGGCGAAGCCGGGCACGTTGCTCGCCGTCCGCCTGCGCGTGCAGCTCTCGGGTCGCGGCCAGGGCGCGCTGGCCATCGGCTGGAAAACGGGCGATGGGCACTGGACCGCCCACGCCCACAACGCAAAATTTTTCCCCACCGGCCCCGCCGACGGTGCGGGCTGGCGAGAAATCACCGGCCTGATCGAAGTCCCGCCGAACGCCGGGAAGATCGTCTTCATGCCCTCCGCTACGGGGCAACTCGCCGCCAGTGACCGCTGCGCCTTCGACGACGCGGAACTCGTTGTTGTCCCGTCGGACGCTGAAACGAAGTAGGCCATTATCCAAACAACCATGAATCTCCGCCGCACTTCCCCTCCCCCGCCGCTTGCGCCGCTACCGGAGCCATCGCTGTTCCGGCTTTCCTGCTGTCTCCCGTTTTCGGTTTAATAATTCCCATGAAACACCTCGCTGCATTATTGCTGCTGTTCACCGCCGCCAGCTTCTTAACCGCTGGTGGGGCTCTCGCGGCTGAACTGGCTGAGCTTCCGCCACTGGTGGCGGTCAAGCTCGAATGGAACTGGGTCGGCAATACCCATGCGGAGTTCGTGGATGACCAGCCCAGTGGCACGGGACGCTGGGTGCAGAATTTCGTGGATGAAATCGAGGTCACGCCGGATGGCACGGTCATCGCCGGCTGCTTCTGGGATGAAGGCGGGCGCTGCCTTGGGCTCTACAAGGATGGTCGCCCGGCGAATCAGGCACCGGGCAAGAACAATCGCGGCGGCGGGCACAAGGGTGCTGGCTGGGGCACCCACAACACGGCGCTCACCGTGGTCGGCGACCAGATTCTCGTCGCGAGCGGTGATGGCGAGTTCTATCGCTTCGGCTGGAAGCCCGGTGACATCGACAGCGTCCGCTGGCGCGATGGCACGCCGCACGAGCATCAACCCAAGGACGGTGGTCAATTCGAGCCGATCATCATTGGGATGCACGCTCGCGGAGAGGAGGTCGCCGTTATCGTGAAGGGCGGGCGGGTGGAAATCCGTGCTCAAGCCGACTGGAAGATTCGCCGAAGTTTTCAGATCGATGGCGCTGAGGACGTGAGCTTCGCGCCGGATGGTTCGCTGTGGTTTCTCACCGGCACCAGGCTGGTGCAGACGCAGGCCGATGGCGTGCCGACGGGCGTGGAAATCACGGATGCTGGGAAGCCCAGCGCGCTCGCCTTTGCGCCCGATGGCACCTTGCTCGTGTGCGACAACGGCCCGCGTCAGCAGGTGCGGTTTTACACCGTGAAGAGCGGAACTCCCAAATTGCTTCGCACTTTTGGAAAGGAAGGCGGACTCAACGCGGGCACCCCGGGCGAGCCGCTGCCGGACAAACTCTTCGGCCCCGCTGGCGCCGGCATGGACGCGGAGGGCAATCTCTACGTCGCCCTCAGCTTTGACTCGCGGAATCCCACGGGCGGCTGTGTCATCCGAAGTTTCGACCGCAGCGGCAAGCTCCGCTGGGAGTGCGCTAACTACGCCTTCTCGGTGGTCTATGACGCGGTGCCGGCCGTCGGCGGACTGGAAGTGATCGGCCCGCGCGAGGTTTTCTTTTTGCCCAACAATGCCAAACCCGGCGCGTGGAGTCTCCGCGCACTCACGCTCGATCCAGCGACGCAGCCGCAAGACCCGCGACAAGCCAGGATGCTCGTGCAAGCGACCACGGCGGTCCGCGACCTTGCGGGCCAGCGTTACCTCTTCACCTGGGGCAGCGGCGGCAATAGCCCGATGGAAGTGACACGATTAAACGATCATGGATTGCTCGGCAAACACGTCGCCACCCTTTCGCCGCAGGATGGCGTCTGGGCCTGGAAAGTGGACGCAGCCGGCCATGTCTGGCGCGAGGCTGATGGCGGAAAGAAAATCGTCCGGCATCGTTTTCTCGGTGCGGAAGGTGACGTGCCACGCTGGGAACTCGAACAGCCCGAATCCTGGCCAGCGCCGGAGGGTGTGACCGAAGTGTGTCGGTTGGCTTACGACACCGAATCGGACGCGCTTTTTCTCAGCGGCTACACCCGCGACTTGCCGAAGCCCAAGGGCCAATGGGGACTCGCCGGTAACGCCCTGGTCCGCGTGGACGGCTGGTTGAAAGGGAAGCGCGAACTCCGCTGGACCGCGCCGCTGTTGCTGGACGATGCGAAGCTTTCCCCCAAGGCCATCTGCCAGGCCGGAGACTACATCTTTGCCGCGGCGTGCCAGCCGACCGCGGGCCAGCGGGGTATCATCTACGTTTACAGCGCCAAGGATGGAAAACTCGTGGGCCGCATCAGCGGGGCCAAAGAATTCACCCAACGCACCGGCTGGGTGGACTTGAGCCACGGCCTGCGCGCCCGCCAGTTGCCCGACGGCCGCTACTGCCTCACCCAGGAAGAGAACTTCCACGGCAAAGTGCTCGTGATCCTGTGGACGCCCTCCGTTTGAAATGAACCCAACTACCATGCCCCATCTGCTCAACCTTCATCATCGTCCTCCTCTGTGTCCTCCAGAACTCTGTGCTAAAAAACCGGGGTGGGAAATTAGCGCAGAGATGGGGAGGACACAGAGGACAGACCGCTTGATGGACACGCGGCGGGCTGAGCGAACGCGGCGTGAAGAAAATTTCCAACTGGGCGCTCGACCCGAAGTTGCCGGCTATGGCGGCTGGTTCGACTTCAACAACGCCATCAACGCCGTGAAACGGAAGGACGATAAATACCTCGTCTTCGCCGAAGACGACGGCGCGCAGAAGGTGAACCTGTTTCATTGGCGACCGGAGACATCGTGATATACGATTTACTTTTGTTATGAAAAGCATCCGTCCGCGCTTCCTCCTCCTCTTCTCTGGGTTGCTGGCGTTGGCAGCAGCAGCCTCAGCGCAGCAGCGCCGGGAGCCTGCGGCCACCAACAGCGCGACCACGAAGGCGGCGAGTGACGTGCCTTTGAATGCCCGCAGGATGATGTATCCCCGCAGCACTCTGATCGAACGCCTGGAATGGACAGGGCCGGCGCACAAGCTGCCCGGCACCGCATCGGACATGCACTGGCACGCCTGGGGCGCGGACGGCGCGCTCTACGTGGTGGATGACGATGGCGAGAACTTCGGCGGGCCGCGTTCGTTTGCGCATTTGCTCAAGGTGGAGGGCCGGCCACCGAAGCAAATCGCCCGCGTCGTGAGCCGGTTTCCGGGGATCCAACGCTATTCCATGCGGCGACATCTGTATGTGAACGGCGCACTGGCCGTGGGTTCGCGGCTTTATGTCGCCGCCTACGAATACGACAGCCACGATCCCGCCCGCAGTGAACGCCGTCTGAAGGGCAACGACGTCCTGGCGACCAAGGGCGACGATTTCTTCGTCCTTGATGCCATCAGCCATCACGGGGGCGTGGCCTCACTGATGTATTCCGATGATGCCGGAGCGAACTGGACGAACTATCCGGTGGCGAATGCGCCGCTCTTTCTCGGGCCGCGATTCGCCGGGCTGGCCTTCGTCGGGTTCGGCCCCGGTTACACCGGCGTTCCCGATTTTCTCGCAGGCTACGTGTATGCCATCAGCAACGATGAGAGCTGGGAAAGCGGCAGCCACGTATTCCTCGCGCGCGCGCCGAAGGATCAGGTGCTGGACCGTGCCGCCTGGCGTTTCTACGGCGGACGTTCCGCCACGAACGAGCCCGCGTGGATTTCCGAGGAGGCCTATGCCCGGCCCATCATCACCGACCACGGCCACGTCGGGCATCCCACGATGACGTATGTGCCGGGGCTCCAGCGGTTCCTTCTCGCCTTCGGCAGCGACGCCGTGCCCAAGAGTTATGCCCACGATCCGAAGATTGCCTGGGCGACCTGGCATCGGCGGCGCGAGCTTCAGATCTACGAGGGCTCCACGCCGTGGGGGCCGTGGGCGCTGGTGCATTATGACCCGGCCTGGGAAGGCGATCACATCGCCTATCTTCCGCAGCTTCCGCCCTGCTGGTTTTCGCCCGATGGCAAGGAGGGCATCATGATCTTCAGCGGCGACTACCGGATGTGGGGCGTTCCTGAACCCGCTGGCCACGAGTCGTGGTATGCCCAGATGACCCGGCCCTTTCGGCTGGTGCTGAAATGATGGCCCCCAAAGCTCATCGCACCAGCCTGAATACGACGCTCACTCGCGAGCAGCGCAAGCCCTTAACTTGCGGCATGATTTGACATGAACAAACGACTACTCTGCTCCTGCTTATTCCTGGCCTGGGCAACATGGTCCCGCACCGGCGCTGCGGAAACGCTCCGCGTTTATTACATCGGCAACAGCGTCACGGACACGGTGCGCTATGGCGAACTGGCGGCACTGACGGAAACGCGCGGGGTAAAGCTCGACTGGGGCCGCACCATGATTCCGGGCGCGCCGCTGGAATGGATTTACACGCATCCGAACGACGGCTTCCAGCAGGAGCCGTATGGGCGATGGACGAATGCGTTGAGCCGCTTTGCGTGGGACGCGGTTTCGCTCCAACCCTTCGACCGCCAACTGCATGGCCAGAACGATGCCGGCAAAGACCTCGGCGATGTGGCGCTCATCAAAGAATGGGCGGATATGGCGGCGAGGAAAAATCCCGACGTGCAGATTTATATCTATGCCCGCTGGCCGCGCGTGACGAGCGGCGGCAAGGGCACGCCGTTCGACAAGAATGATTACGACCCGGCCCAGCCGGGCAGCGGCAATGATCTGTCGAAGGTGGACGACTTCACCGCCCGCTGGGAGGCGAAGTATTCCGGCGGCTGGGACAACTCGAACGAAACGCGCGACTACTTCGAGACGTTGCTCCGCGAAGTCCGGAAGGAAACCCCGTTCCTGAAAAAGCCGCCCCGGCTGGTGCCCGTGGGCCAGGTGATGAACGCGCTGCACACGCGGATGCAGACGGGCCAAGTGCCCGGCTACACGAGCATCTATCAGTTCTACAAGGACGGCATTCACCTGAGCGAGGCGGGATCGTATCTCGTGGGTTGCACTTACTTTGCCACGCTGCTGAAGCAATCCCCGGTCGGTCTGCCGACGGCACCGTATGGGAAGATTGATCCAGCCCTGGCGGCGACCATTCAGAAAACGGTCTGGCAGATCGTGGCGGCGACTCCCGAGGCCGGGGTGGGAGTGAAGGGGGAAAAATGAAGGCAGCAATAGCCACCAAGCGAAACGATTTTATGAAAACACTCCTGCTCTTGATGCTCCTGGCGTGGTCGCCCGTTCGCCCGCTCGCCGCCGAGACGAATCCTTATCCACCAGTGAAATTTCCCGACCCGAGCGGTTGGGGCCGCAACATCCAGCGCACGATGCGGCTGCTGGCGACCAGCACGGCGGAACATCGCAACACAGTGCGCATCCTTTTCTACGGCCAGAGCATCACCGAGCAGAAGTGGGCGAAGTTGGTCGAGGACGATCTGCGGCGGCGCTTCCCACACGCGAATCTCATCGTCGAAAACCGCGCCCTCGGCGGGTTCGCCTCGCAGTTGCTCGTGAAGACAGCAGAGACGGACCTGTTTCCGTTCCAGCCCGACCTGCTCATCTTCCACGTCTATGGCGGGCATGACACATACGAGGACATCATCCGCCGCACCCGCGAGCGCACCACGGCGGAAATCCTCATGCAAAACGACCACGTCACGAAGCCGACGGACTTCACGGAAGAAACCGATGCGGCCAAACTCCCGCCCGCCGGGAAACATTGGGACGCCTTCATGAACCACAACTGGCTGCCGGCGCTGGCGAAGAAGTACGGCGCGGAACTCTGTGACCAGCGCGCGTTGTGGAAGACGTATCTCACCGAGAACAAGCTGGAGCCGAAAGCGCTTTTGCGCGACAGCGTGCATCTCAACGCCCACGGTGAATGGTTCATGGCCGAGTGTGTGAAGGCGTATTTGCGCTACGATCCAAAGCTCGGTCCATCGCCGGCGGACGGCTGGGTGAAGACCTACGAAGTGGGCAAGGATGTGCGCTGGACCGAGGGCAAGCTGCGGCTGGAATTCGAAGGCAACCGTATCGAAGTCGTCTGCAAGCCCGGCGCCGCC
>JANYBF010000181.1 GCA_025360895.1 Verrucomicrobiota bacterium | reverse complement strand
GGGCTTCTTCGTTCTCGTTCTTGGCCGCGACGAGCCGAAAGGCTTCGTCCTTGTCGCGGGTCTTGAGGGTTTCCTGCTGGCCGGTGGTGTTGTCCTGGCAGTAATAAACACCCCACGGGCGAAGGAACACGCTGTATCGTTGTTTCATGTCATTTTTCATTTTATGACTATGAACCAACTCGATCCGCTCCCGTCAGCGAGTAGTGGCCGGGTTCGTTTCAGATTGTAGCCCGGTTGTCCGGCTACTGAAGGTTTCACTGAAACTCGGCCTTTTTTCGCTCTTTTTCCTCACAAATCCCAACAAAAGGGCTGGAGGCGAGGGTCGGAATCGAACCGACGAATGCAGCTTTTGCAGAGCCGTGCCTTACCACTTGGCTACCCCGCCTTCCACTTGCCATCTTAGCTAGCGTTTCTGCCCGGCTCAAGCGAAACAATTTCTTGTGCCGCGTAGTTTTCAAAACAAGCCGGATTATTGATGGCGATTGGTAAAGAGGAGCGTGGGTTTTTGCTTGGAATCGGGTGCGGCGGCCAGGAATGAGGCCCGATGGTTGGAGGCATAGACCCATATTCGTTGGAGGTGGTTTTTTGATTCGCAACCATTATTTATGGATGGGCCGGTGCCCCGTCTTGGTTGAGGTGTTGGTTCAGAGCCTACGCATCAAACGATTCGGCGGTCATTTTCAGCGCAACGCCGCCGTCACAATTGTTTGCGCTTCTTCTAAAATATTTTCGAGATGCGCCGCGCCTTTGAAGCTCTCGGCATAGACTTTGTAAATGTTTTCCGTACCTGACGGACGCGCGGCAAACCAACCATTCTGCGTTACTACTTTCAAGCCGCCGATGTCCGCGTTGTTACCGGGCGCACGCGTGAGTTTGGCGGTGATGGTATCGCCGGCCAATGTAATGGCGGTCACGGCGGCGGGCGTGAGTTTTTTGAATGCCTTCTTCTGCTCCGGCGTGGCGTCCGCGTCAATGCGTTTGTAGCTCGGGGCCCCAAATTTCGCCGTCGCTTCCGCGTAATGCTCGCCGGGGTCTTTCCCGGTCGTCGCACAAATTTCCGCCGCGAGCAGGCCGAGGATCAGGCCGTCCTTGTCGGTGCTCCACACGCTGCCGTCGCGACGCAGAAAGCTTGCGCCCGCGCTTTCCTCGCCGCCGAAACACACCGTGCCATCGGCCAGACCGGGCGCGAACCATTTGAAACCCACCGGCACTTCCATGAGCCTGCGCCCGAGCGATGCCACCACGCGATCAATAATGCTGCTGCTCACAAGGGTTTTGCCGACGGCCGCACTCGTTGGCCATTTTGGACGATGGGTCAGCAGATAATTGATCGCGACGGCGAGGTAATGGTTCGGGTTCAGCAATCCCGCTGACGGGGTGACGATGCCGTGTCGGTCGGCGTCGGGGTCGGTGCCGAACGCGATGCTGAACTGGTCCTTCAATCCCACGAGGCTCGCCATCGCGGACGGACTCGAACAGTCCATCCGGATTTTGCCGTCGTGATCCACCGTCATGAAGCCGAACTGCGGGTCAATTTTGGCATTTACCACGGTGAGGTCGAGGCGATAACGCTCTTTCACCGGCTGCCAGTATTGCAACGCTGCGCCGCCGAGCGGATCAATTCCGATGCGCACTCCGGCTGTGCGAATCGCATCCATGTCAATCACCTCGCCGAGCGTATCCACGTACGGCGCGATGAAATCGTGCAAGTGCGTGTTACCGGCTTTAAGCGCGGATTCGTAGGTCTGCCGGCTTACGGCTTGGTTGCTGCCATGTAAAAGTACGTTCGCCCGATTCTGCACCCAGCCGGTGATGTCAGTATCCGCCGGACCGCCGTTCGGTGGATTATATTTGAACCCGCCATCCTCCGGTGGATTGTGCGATGGCGTGATAACGATCCCGTCGCCGAAGCCGTTGTTGCGTCCGCGATTGTAGGTCAGGATGGCGTGGGAGATGGAAGGCGTAGGCGTAAAACCGTCGTCGCGCTGGAGGAACGTCTCGACGCCGTTGGCCGCGAGCACTTCGAGCGCGGTGCGTTGGGCGGCGGCAGAAATGGCGTGCGAATCTTTGCCCATGAACAGCGGCCCGTTGATGCCTTTGTCCTTGCGGTATTCGCAGATGGCCTGCGTGATCGCAAGAATATGCGCCTCGGTGAAGGTGCCGTTGAACGACGTGCCGCGATGTCCGCTCGTGCCAAAGCTCACGAGCTGATTCGCATCGGTGAGATCGGGGGTGCGTTGATAGTAATCACGCTCCAGCTTCGCCACATCAATCAACCGATTGGCGGGCGCAGGTTTTCCGGCAAGGGGACTTAAAGCCATGCCCGAAGCAAACAAAGTCGGCGGGGCGGTGTAAAGGGAAAGATGGTCTTTTTGCACGACTGGCGATGATGGGTCGGCTTTTATTCTTACTCAACATCTTCAACGCCCGGCTGAATCCAAGCTTTTGGTTTTACCGAAAAGATTAAGAACAAGCTGAAGATTACGATTAATACCAAATCAAATTTGCCCGCCACCTTCTATCCCACCCATGCTTTCGAGACTGGCACATTGCCGGAGATGCGCCCGTCATTCCCTGACCTTGGAATCAATCAGAATCGTCACCGGGCCATCGTTGATGAGGCTTACTTGCATGTCCGCGCCAAACTTGCCGGTCTGGATCGGTTGCCCAAGGTCTTGGGTCAGGCGAACGATGACTTGTTCGTAGAGTGGGATCGCGATTTCTGGTCGGGCGGAACGGGTATAGGAAGGCCGGTTGCCTTTCTTCGTGCTGGCGAAGAGGGTGAACTGGCTGATGAGCAAAATGGCGCCGCGGATCTCCTGCACGGAACAATTCATCACACCGTTTGAGTCGTTGAAAATTCGCAACCGGACAATTTTTCCGGAAAGCCATTCAATGTCTTCGCCCGTGTCGGTGTCCGCAATCGCGAGCAGGATGAGCAGGCCGTGACCGATTATCGCTTGGCTTTGTCCGCCGATCGCTACGCTGGCCGAAGAAACTCGCTGGATGACCACGCGCATGGGGTCACCGTCCGGGTATCGGTGGCGTGGGATAAAGCAGGCTGTAGGGAACGCTTACCTGGTCGCCGGCTTTAAGTTTATCGAAGTTCAACCCAGGATTGGCGGCGCGGAGTTGGTTTGGCTGGATGCCGTAAATTTGTGCGATGCGATTCAGACCTTCACCGTTGGCGACGACGTGAGTTTTAGCAATCGCCGGTTTGGGAGTGACTGGGGCTGGAGCGGTTGGATCCTCCTGGCCGAGCGCCTGGGCATTGGCTTTGAGTTGTTCGAGTTCGGCCTGCTTGAGCTCGATGGCACGTTGCTCGTCGGTAAGTCCGGCTTTTTCCTTGATGCGGGCCAGCTCTTCGGCGGTGACCACCTTGATCTCGTAAAGCGCACCCGTGGTTTCCGGTGCTCCGCCTTTTTGCGCTTCGGCGTAGGCTTCGCGATAGCGATCGTCGTGCAGCAGGCGATACTCCGCGTAACGCTTTTCGCCGAGCGCGAGTTTCAACGCCGCTTCCCCCTGGGCCACCAGCGCGTCGCGTTGCTGCGCGCCTTGGGGTGTAGAATCATCGAGTTGCGCCAGTTGATCATTGAGCGGATCCAGCGTGCGAAATACGCTGCGAAACTCGTCAGGCGTCGCATTGAAGAACTTAAGTTGCCCCAGATCCGCGCGCAGGGTGCGGGCGTTATCGGAGTAGCGCAGGAGGAACTCTTCCAATTGGGCCGGGGCGAGAACGGCGGCCAGTTCCTTCCGGGTCTGTTGACGCAAACGGGCGAGAACGGCGGGGTCGGGGGATTTTCCGGCCCGCCGTTGGGCGGCAAGATATTCCTCGACGCGATCGGTGGCGTGCAAACTGATTTGTTCGACCGACTGTTTGACATCCGTGGGCAACAGCCCGAGGACCGGGCCGTCGAGCGGGATGGGCAACCGCGACGGGCGCGGCAGGCTCACGAGATCTCCACCCTCCCAGTTCGGGCCCAGCAGGGTGCTGAGCAAATCGCGGCGGTCGGTGTCGAGTTCGCGATCTTTGGCGGCGGCGGCTTGCGCGACCGTAGGGTCCGGTTCAGCCCGCCACCATTGCTGTTCGGGCGTGAAGATTTCCAGGTCGCGGCGGCGAGCGAACAGCGCATTCACATCGGCGATGATGATGTCGCGGATGGTCTGTTCGGGGCAGCTGATTTCACGGAGGTTTTTGATGTAGGTCGGGTAATCGTTGGATTCGACTTCCTGCCAGGAAAAGAATTGCCGCCGGACGACGACGGCGGTCTTGATTTGAAAGCCGTTGGTCGCCCCGGGCAGAATCGCGGATCGCGTGAGGGGCGCCTTGCTGCCCGGGGTAAACCACAGCCAACCGGCAGCGAGAATCAAGTTCCCGACGAGCGACAAACCGAAGAGCACACGCCAGCGCATGGTGGTATTTACGACTAAACGACGGTCAAAGGGAATTGAAAAATGAAACCGGGAAAAAGTTGCGGCACCATTTTGACTCGCCCCCCGCCAGCCTTCCCGCTTTACTTTCCCCCGCATGAAACAAAAAGCGTACGCCGCCGCCGGCGTTGATATCGATCTCGGCAACCAAGTCAAAGCCACGCTCCCGCAATTGCTCGCCAGCACGCATCGCCGCGAAGTCCTCGGCAAGATCGGTGGCTTCGGCGGCCTCTTCCAGCTCGACCTTAAGAAATATCGCGAACCGATCCTCGTCAGCAGCGTGGACGGCGTGGGCACCAAGCTGAAGATCGCCTTCACGATGGATAAGCACGACACCATCGGCGCCGACCTCGTGAACCATTGCGTCAACGACATCGCTGTGCTCGGCGCGGAACCGCTCTTCTTCCTCGATTACCTCGGCACGGGAAAACTTGAGCCGCACGTCTTCACCGACATCATCAAAGGCTTCGCCCGCGCCTGTGCGGAAAATAACTGCGCCCTCATTGGCGGCGAAACGGCGCAGATGCCCGGCTTCTACCAGCAGGGCGAATACGATCTGAGCGGCACGATTGTTGGCGTCGTGGAAAAATCCCGGATGCTCAATGGTCAGAAAACCATCAAGCGCGGCGACGTGGTCATCGGGATCGAATCCAGCGGCCTGCACACGAACGGTTATTCGCTTGGTCGCAAAATCTTCTTCGAGCAATTGAAGCTGAAAACCTCCAGCCGCATCCCCGGCTCGAAGCTCACGCTCGGGGAAGAACTCTTGAAGGTCCATGTAAGCTACGGTCCGCTCGTGCAAAAGCTGCTGAAGCGCTTTAACTCTCAACTCTCAGCTAAAAACTCTCAACTTCCCGTCAAAGCTTTCGCCCACATCACCGGCGGCGGTTTCGTGGACAACATCCCGCGCGTGTTGCCGAAGACGCTCGACGTCGTCATCAAGAAAGGTTCGTGGGACATGCTGCCCATCTTCCAGATCATCGAACAGAAGAGCGGCGTGCCGGACGAAGAATTGTATCAAGTCTTCAACATGGGCATCGGCATGGTGGCCATCGTCTCGGCCGACAAAGCGGACGCCACGCTGAAATTCATTAAAGCACAGAAGCACAAAGCTTGGATCATTGGCGAAGTCGTCAAAGGCAAGGGCGAGGCGCGGGTGGAATAGCCGCGCTTGTTTCCGCCCGATTTTTTGGGTAGATTTACTCCGCAGAAAGAGCGTGACGGAATGTTTTGATAACTCGGTGGAATCAAAGACTACAAATTTATGGCCACTCTGACTTTAGACCGCGTATTGACCGACGCCGAAGCATTGTCTGTTGATGATCAGGAATTGCTCGAAGGATTGCTCCGCCGTAGGCGCATTGAGGCGTGGCGGCGGGAGACAGCAGCGGCGGCCAAAGAGGCCATGAAATCCTTCCGCGACGGCAAACTGAAACCCCAGTCTGCCCAAAGCATCATGGCCCGCCTGCGTCGCGGCAAATGAGCCATGAACGACCTGGTTCTCACGCCCAGATTTGAACGCGCGTTTCATCGGCTCACGCGCAAGAATCCCGGGTTGCAATCGCAAATTGAAGCGACCATCGAGCGCATGGCTGAAAACCTCAACCACCCGCGCCTGAAAACCCATCACTTGAGCGGCCAGCTTGCCGGGTTGCACGCCTGCTCGGTGGCCTACGACTGCCGGATTGTGTTCGCGAAACACAAACACCCGAAGACCGGCGTGGAAACCTTTTTGCTTATCAACATCGGCACGCATGACGAAGTTTATTGAATGAAAACTCCGGCCACGTCGCGGCGGACAAGGCAGACGCCGCGCTGAAATTCATCAAGGCGCAGAAGCGCAAAGCTTGGCTCATCGGCGAAGAGGTGAGGGCAAGGGCGAGGCGCGAGTGGTTTAGCAACTACAAATGCCACGGTATAATAAACAAGAAGACTTTGAAGCTGGCATTGAGCTGGTAACTCCGTTCTTTAAGTCACTCGACTACTCGCGAGTGATTGCTGAACCACAGACTGACAAAGAGGGAACTTTCTTTTTGGTGACATTCACATGTGAGTCTCGCGCTGTCGAATTGCATCATCTGTATAGCCTTGGCCCAGTCATTTACAAAATTGGTACGCATTTCATCGAGAATACCGCATATCTGGAGGCACTTGGAGTGGTCTCACACGCACACTATCCATCTTACGAAGATGAT
>JANYBF010000166.1 GCA_025360895.1 Verrucomicrobiota bacterium | reverse complement strand
GCCAACGATCTCTTTGCCTTCGCCGCTGTGATAGAAGTACACGAGATCCCCCTTGGCCATGCCGCGAAGATGGAGGCGCGCGGCGAAATTGCGGACACCGGTCCAGGCGGTCTGGCCCTCCTTTACAAATTGCGCCCACGAATAGGATTCGGGTTCGGATTTAACCAGCCAATAGTTCATGGAAAGAATTTACGATTGATGATTTAAGACTTACACTTCCGCCGTGAGTCTGGCTGAAAACCTCGATTCGATTCAACAACGGATTCGCGCCGCGTGCCAACGTGCCGGGCGCGAGCCCAATTCCGTAGCCTTGCTAGCCGTCGCCAAGACGCATCCGCCGGAAGCGGTCAGCGCCGCCGCCGATCTGGGTCTGTTGTTGTTCGGCGAAAACAAGGTGCAGGAAGCCAGGGCCAAGATCCCGCTTTGTCCGGGACGACTGCGCTGGCATTTCATCGGGCACCTGCAAAGCAACAAGTGCCGGGAGGCGGTGGAGCTGTTTGCAATGATCGAGAGCGTGGATAGTCTTGCCTTGGCGCAGGAGATCAACAAGCGCGCTGAAGCCGCCGCCCGGACGATGCCCATCCTGCTCGAAGTCAACGTCGCCGGGGAAGCGAGCAAGTTCGGCTACCAACCGGAGCGCCTGCTCGCCGAACTGAAAGCCATCAACGCGCTGCCCCGAATTGAAATTCACGGGTTAATGGCCGTACCGCCATGGACGCCTGTGGCGGAGAGTTCGCGCCCTCATTTCCGCCGGCTGCAGGAGTTAAAGGAACGGGCCGAGGCGGTGGTTGGCGCTCCGATGCCGCACTTGAGCATGGGCATGAGCGGCGATTTCGAGGTGGCGATTGAAGAAGGCGCGACCATCGTTCGCGTCGGCACGGCGCTGTTCGGCGAGCGCAAGTGGAGTCAGAAAGCTTGATAAACGTCCGACGGCGTCGGAGGCTGGATTTTGCTTCAATTACCGGGACGATTTCCGTTAAGCTCATGCCGGTGACCATTCAGACGTTCAAAAAAGAAATCGCGGCCGCCGTCAAGGCTTACGAAAAATACGTGATCTGTCTGGATAAGACGCCGGAAGATTTCGAGGCCGCGATGAATTCGCTGATGCAGAAAGCGCTCGCCGCCTACGAACAGCGCGGACCGGGGATGCGTCATGGCCTCGCGCTCGACAAGCAGGTAACCATCATCCTTAGCCAGAGCGACGACGCCCGGCCCCTGTGCGGCATCTATTTCAACCTCCATTCGCCGTATCAAAAAAGCTCCCTGCCCTCGACCGTCAAGGCCATCGGTTCCAAACCAGCCACCGACGAGTAAGCGGGGCAAAGCGGACTGGCGGCCAAAATACTTTCCGCCGAGGCTGGTAAATCCGGCAAACAAATATCCCGAAATCACGGTGCCGGTGCGCAATGGAACACCTGCGCACCGTGGGCCGGCAAATCCAGATACAACCCCTGCTGCGCGAGATCGCTGCCAAGGCGCACGTAACTTTCCTCGCTTAACCGATCGCGCAGAGTCCAGTGACGGTCAGCCAACTCGGGCACATTCAACGTCACGTAACACTGGCTACGATGCGACGCCAGATTCACAACCACCAGATCGAACTCCGGTGATTCTTCCTGCCACAGCACGGTAATAAAGTTTTGGCTGGTCGGATTTCCATCCCACGCGGCACGCGGCGCAAGTATGCACGCTTGACCGCGCCCCACGCTGGCCAGCTTTAACGCGGTTAAAAGCTTTTCGTAGGCCGCGTGGATTTCCGGCGGCGACGGCTCGACTGGGCGGCGCGCGAGTTGCACCGGCAATTTCAGCCGGGCACCGGTGAGCTGCCCCTCATGAAGAAACCGCATTCCGGGCAGACCTAAAATCGCCAAGGCCGCCGCGCGATTTTCGGCGGCGGAAAGTGTTGCGGCCACACGATCTTCGTCATGATTTTCCAGGAAGTGAACACTGGCGGCAACGTATTTCGGAGGCGCCGCCAGCAACTGGTGCTGGACCTGCGGGTGATGCCGCCCGATCAGTTCGTCATAAAGATGCTTGTCGTAGGTGTAGTCGAAACCGAGCGATTGCAAGCGCCCTTCCAGTCCCCAATAAACTTCAGCCATGAAAATAAAACCCGCTTGCGCCTGTTTCACCGCGGGAATGGCTTCCGCCCAAAACTCACTCGCCGGCGACGTTTCCTTTGTCGGCAAATGCGCCCACGTCCTGGCAAATACTTCATTGAGCAACAGCATCGCCATGTCGCAACGCACGCCGTCGCAGCGCGCCGCGATGGCAAGCAATAGTTTCTGCATCGCTGCCCGCGTGCCCGCACGGCGATAATCCAGTTGCGCCACGTCCGTCCAGGGCGCGAAATAGGGATCCTTGCCATTCGCAATCCAACGCGGGCCAGCGGCAGTCTTCTGGGCAAACGTACCCGCCACAGCCTTGTCGCCTTGCACGAATAAATTCGGCTGGGTGTTCACCCACGCGTGATCAATCCCCAGATGGTTCGGCACGAAATCCAAAATCAATTTTATCCCGTGCTGATGCAGCCGGGCGCGGAATTCCTTCAGCCCCGCTTCACCGCCGAGCGCGGGCATGACTTCGTACGCCGCGATGGAATAGGGCGAGCCGCCGACATCTTCGTCGCGCCAACCGGGGAGAACTCCGTCGTAAGCGTGGCGCAGGCCCGGTTCGTTGAGGGCGAGAGCGCGGGCGCGCGGTCCAGTCGGCCATACCCCCATGAGCCAGATGTGCGTCAAGCCGAACTTTTGCCAGAGCGCAAATTCCGTATCTGGCACCGTGGCGAGGGTAACCACGCGTTGGTGGCGATCCGATAGATCGCGCAGCCAGCAACGGGTGTTGATTTCGTAAAGCAGTGGATAATTCATAGCCTATTCCCCGCCGACGTTAGCACGGTCAGTTTTCAGGGCAAATCGAAACGCAGCCCGCGCACGGCGCCAGGCCCGCCGTTTCCCCTTTACGGTTTGCAACGTCACCGACATCTTCGGAGTTGCATGATGCACGCACCAGTTAACTCACCAACATCCCGATTCCCAAAACTCTCAACTTTCTGGCGGCTCCAGACCACCACCGTTTTTTTGATGGGCCTGGTAAGTGGTTTTGGCGCACAGAGTGGGCCCGTCCCGCCACCCGGACTTTATACCAACGCGGAATTGCGCCGTTTATGGAAACCGGTGGCGGATCCGGTTTACTTACAGGAGATCGGGGAGAAGGTCGCGACCGACAAACCCGTCACCTCGGTCGCGGTTTACAAAGACAGGGCTTATGTCGTCGTGGGAGGAAATCTCCAGCAATTATCCGAGGGGAGATTGAGGGATGCGCCGGGTGCTCCGGTCGGTGTGAAACGCTTGCGGTCGCTCGGCGGTGCGGTCTGGGCCGCAGCCGAGAAAGGAACGTATCGTTACGCCGGAGACGCGTGGGAACGCGTGGATGAAAGATCATTCACCGATGCTTGCGTTCATCTGGGTCAGATTTATCTCACCACGCGCGATGATATTTTCCGGTTCGATGGCGGAAAGTTTGTCAATATCCGGCCCGCTGGCGGCTACTTGTCCACTGACACCACTTTGGTGATGGATGATTTCAGCCAAGTATTGGCGGACCCAGTGGAGATCGGGCCGGTGGAGCGGATGACTTCGTACAGCGGAACGCTTTACCTGCTCCGTCCGGGTCACTTGGCTTTGTTGGACGGAAAGACCTTCTTCCCGGACCCAATGGACTGGGGAACACTGCCATCACCAGTCACTCGGGATATGCTCGCACTGGGCAGCCGGCTGTATGTGGCGACGGATCGTGGGGTGGCCGTGTTGCGCGGAATGGCCATGACGACGCTGCGCGGTCCGGACGGATTGCCATACGAAGACACGACATGTCTCGCAGCAGGTTTCGATGGCGACCTCTGGATCGGAACTTCGCGGGGCGCGATCCGCAAGACGGATGACGAGTATCATTATTTCGGCGCGCAACACTGGTTGCCCGGTGATTACGTGCGGGACATCGCCGTCGGCGACCGGGTGGTCTACGTCGCCACGGACGGCGGGCTGGGGATCATTAGGTATGAGCCTTACACACTGGCGAAGAAGGCGGCCTCTTTCGAGCGGGAGCTGGACGAATGGGGCTTTAAGCGGCTCGGCTTTATCCACAAACTTTACTGGGCGGGCGACAAGGAGGGCTGGCTACGGGAGATCAGTGACAATGACGGCGGAAATACCGCCCATTACCTGGCAGCCATGACCTTCAAATACGCTGCCACCGGTGACGAGAAAGCGCGGCAGGAGGCGGTTGAAGCGTTCAAGGCCATGACCTGGCTGGATGACATCACGGGCAAGCCCGGTTTTTTTGCGCGCGCGATCTGGTCGGTCCAAGGGGACAAAGGCGAGCGGGCCACGCGCGGATCAGGCGGTTTACCAGCCAAGTGGTATCCGACGAAGGACGGCCGGTGGATCTGGAAAGGCAACACCTCCAGCGACGAGGTGAACGGACACTATTTTGCCGTTTGCCTTTTTCATGATCTGGCGGCGAAAGGACAAGAGAAGGAGCGCGCGGTAAAGCATATTGCAAACATTACTTCACATATCATGGACAATGGCTGGGTGTTGCGGGACATGGATGGCAAGCCGACGCGATGGGGGCGATGGGACCCCGAGTAACTGCAACGGCCGTACGGCTACGAATCACGCGGCTTGAACGGCATGGAGGCGCTGAGTTACGTGCAGGCGGCGTATGCGCTGACCGGCGATCCCAAATTTCAAGCCGGCCTCGATCAACTTCGAAAATGGCGTTACCAAACTTACGTCGTCCGGCAAAAGATGACCTTCCCGCCGGACTCGATCGCGACATGGGACGATGAACTCGCATTCTGGTGTTACTACACGCTGATCAGTTACGCCAAGAACCCGGAACTGCGATCCATTTACCTGCGCAGCCTAGAACGAAGCTGGGAGGTGCTCCGCATGCAGCAATTACCCTTCTTTAACTTCACCTATGGCGCGCTCACCGGGAATGACTGCGAAGCTCCTCAAGCGGTTCAACATTTACGAGAATGGTCGTTGGACCTGGTGAATCACAATTACCGCAATTCGCACCGCAGCGACCTCGCACCACAGCGCGGATACCTGCCCTACGGCGGCGGCACCCGCGCCATTTCGCCGCGGGAATCGGAATCCAAATGGGGCAGCCGCAGCGCCCTCCAATACGACGGCGGCGAGAACAGTCAAGGCGTCACGCCCCCCATCGGCTGGTTGGAAGATTACTGGATGGGCCGATATTACGGCTTCATCGAAGCGCCGAAGACGAACGATCCGGAAGCGAATAGCTTGCCGGCGCGGGCGATGAAACCGCACGGAGCGGCACCTTACAGCGGACCTGCTAGGCCAGTTGGCGAAGGAGAAAAGTAAATTTGGCGTTGAGTAATCCTCATCTTGAAGTGGAATTTCGAAACGAGATTTGGGCAGGGCAGTCTTGAGGCGTACGCGGTCACCGAACGGTGGCCAAGGATTTATTCGACACCCTTCGCTTCGACGGCGGCAGATTCGTGTCCGTTGGTGTTCATTCGTGGTTTCCTGCTGCGTGGTTTCGGCTAAAGACGACCGCCCGCTTTCTGCACTTTCACCCACTCTTTGACGTGCGTTTCCAAAATGTCCAACGGCACGGCGGCGTTGCCGAGAATTTGATCGTGGAACTGCCGAATGTCGAACTGGTTGCCGAGCCCCCGGGTGGCGTAGGCGCGGAGTTCCTTGATCTTGAGTTCGCCGATTTTGTAGGCGAGCGCCTGCCCGGGCCAGACGCTGTAGCGGTCCACTTCCACGGTCACGTCGTGCTCGTTCTTGCTGGCGTTGGCGAGGAAGTAATCAATCGCCTGCTGCCGCGTCCA